>JAPUJS010000509.1 GCA_027296045.1 bacterium
CTTTTTCCAGTGCCTCTTCCAAATCGGCATAGACACAAACCACTTTCCTGTGTTGATCTTTCCCGGCCTGATCGCACACATCCGAATCTGGATCGTATAACACCACCTCAGACACCCAATCGGAATGTTGCAGGGTCCTCAAATGTGCCCAGGTGTGGGGATGTGTTAACCCAAAAATACCGACTCGAACCGATTCCATTTCGTTCTCCCCAGTAAATCATATTAAAATTGCGCGCCGCAATATTTGCAATAATGTGCATCCATGTCATGCCCTTCTGCCCCACACGCCTGACACGCCCTGGTGTTCACCTCCTCCCGATCCATCGCCCGTGCAATTTCCGCCGACACGATCCCGGTTGGCACAGCAATCATCCCGTATCCCAGAATCATAATCACAGCCGCCACCGCCTGACCCAAATTGGTCTTGGGCGAAATATCACCATATCCCACTGTCGTCAGAGTCACAATTGCCCAGTAGATGCACCGGGGAATGCTCGTAAATCCATCTTTTTCATCCTCAATAACATACATCAGCGAGCCAAAAATAACGGTAACGGTCAACACCGCAAACAGAAACACAATAATCTTTCGCCGGCTTGCCTGGAGGGATTGCACGAGAAAGTTCGCTTCGCTGATATACTGCACAAATTTGAGCACGCGAAAAATACGAAGCACACGCAGAATGCGGATCACCAGCAAGTACTGACTGCCGGGCAATAGCAGACTCAGATAGGTGGGCACAACCGCCAATAAGTCCACCACGCCGAAAAAGCTTCGGGCATATAAACTGGGATGTCGAACACTGACCAGACGAAGGAAATATTCCACCGTAAACAGAATGGTAAAAAACCATTCCCCAACCGTAATCGCCTCGCCATAGGCCTCCCGAACCCGGGCTATACTGTCCAGCATCACCAGACAGACACTCAGAAGAATGCTGATAATCAGCACCACATCGAAAGCCTTGCCGATCGGTGTATCGGCTTCGAAAATGATTTCGTGGAGCGTATTCTGCCACGTCCGTTCGGGGCGTTATAAGGGCATCTTGGCCATGGGCAATCCGATTACAAATAAGGTCCCACTTCTGTTTTCAATGCATTCAGATACGTCCACTCATCTCCTGGATCCTGGAAAATCAGCGAATAAGGCCCTTCAAACCCTGCTTTCTGCGACAAATCGAGGCATCGCACAAATGCCTCCCGTACTTCAAAGTGGCAATATACATGATCAAAGAACCTGGAATCAAGCCCATAAAAAATGGCCTGCACGTAAAAGGCAGGCCATATGAACTTGGTCTTTTCGATGCCGGTTAGAAAGAGGCCGGGGCATCTTCCTCATCTTCCTCACCGCCATCCTCATCTTCCTCAACGCTATCTTCTACAGGAGCCGGAGCACCACCACTACTAGGTTTCGTCACATTGGCGGCCTGGAGACCTTTGGGGCCCTGTACGATGTCAAATTCAACCATTTCGCCTTCAGTCAAAGACTTAAACCCATCCATCTGAATCGCAGAATAATGGACAAAAACGTCTTCGCCAGCATCTTGTTCAATAAACCCAAATCCCTTGGCATCATTGAACCATTTGATTTTACCGATCGGCATACTACAAACCTTTCTGTGAAGATGTGAAAACTACCTACTCACTTCCTACAACCCTTCCTGAGACTCTTTGATTTACATGATTTTGCTTGAAAAAGCAAGTGGTTTCTTTGCATCCACCACATCCCCGGCTTTGGGGGGATGGCTTTCCAAGGGCCGGCAATCTATCAATCCCTTGTTTATCAACCATTAAACGATCTTATCAGCCGATTTTCTGGATCAAACATACCGACGGCCTTTTGCCACGTAAATGAATGGTCTGCTCCATCAAGATCTTAAACCCCCCTACCTCATCGATCACTCCTCGGGACTGCATGCGCCCATCCAATAAAAAAACTGCCCGTCTACCAGGTCTCAAGACCCGACGTATCTCACCCACCCATTTGGATAAGAAAAGGGGAGGCTCTCCTTTGCGCCTGAGTAGATTGCCCACCACCTTATCAACGGTTGCATCCCGAAAAGGGATGTCCGTGGCATCAAAGCACATCAAACGTCCTGGAACCAGTGCCTCCTGGAGATTCGCCGAAGCGGCAAGCAGCACCTCCGGATAGACGTCTCCCCCGATCAGAGCTTGCACCTTGTTACCCAACCCCATTTCGATCAGGGCGGTTGCTCCACCACATCGAGGATCCAGGATGACATCCCGGGGATCTATCCCCAAAATCAGGGAAAGACAATATGCCAGAACCGGCTCGGGATCGCCCTCGACACGAACCCTTCGATAGGTCCGTTCTCGCACAGTACGATCGGAGAGCTGCAGGCCAAACAGGGCTCGTTTTCCAATCACTTGAAGTCGGAGCGGATAAGGCCGTTCTGCTTCTTCCAGATCAACCTCATATTTCATGTCCAGGACCGTTCGCACAACCTGGTGCATTTCACTGGCCGAGAACCGGTGTCTCGATCCAACCGTGCAGGACAGTTGAAATCCGGGCAGCCCTTTCGGTCCATGAAGGATATCGTGGAGCACTGCAGCCGGAACCAGGTCCACCCGGGCAACGCGTTCGGCAATTCGAATCAGACCCGGCTGACCGACCGTAATCCCCCGGATATCGTCCAACAATGCAAACACCTGCTCGACCGACCGCAGGTTCAGAAGATGCTTTGGACTTCGGGTGTAGGTAAAAAAAATGCGCCCATGCCGCCTGCTGCGTTCGATCCGGACGTGGGTCAGAGACTTCAGATGGGCTTTCAGATCTTTTAAGACCACATCCTCCAGTCCCCCAATCGTTGTGACATAAAAATTGCGAACCTTTTCAACCGGAAGCTCGGGCCGATCTGGTTCTTCGATTTCTAATAATTCGTCGTGAAACGCAGCCATTCAATCTTTCCGCTTGAAAACCAAAAGATATTCCAACTACTCGACACCATCCTGTAGCTTCGACGCAGCTCGGTAACGACTGTCCACCTGCCCACGGATGGTCCCCTGCTCCTGGATATAACGTCCCAACAGATCTCGGATCAGGTCTCCGGGCCGTTCGGTCTGATAGGTCTTAAATGCATCGGCCTCCTTTTCAATTGCCACCGAATAGGTCTTGTCGAGAGCCAACGGCTTGCCCGTCTCCAAGTTGATGCCTACAATCCGATCCCCTTTCGGCCGGTCCAGGTCGTATAAAATTTCCACCCCGGAAGGATAAAAAAAGGCGTCAACCCGATCCAACCCGGCCTCGAACATAGCTTTCAGAACTTCGCCTTTTAACCGCACCACAGCAACCCGGTGCGCCCGTCCATAAATCCGATACAGATCCAGTGCACGGATCGGACCGGGTGAAAGATTTCCGCGCACCGAAGTCGCAGCAACCAGCCCCACCTCCGCTCCCGATGCTTGCCGGATCAGGTCTGCAAGAAGGTATCCCATCGCTGCATCGCCTCCCTCCTGTTCCCCAAACCCCCCTGAAGCCTGTCCCAGGACCGAGACAACCGGAACGCCTTCTCCCCGAAAAGGCAGAGTCCAATCTGCCAGCATCTCCTCTGCCCCATCCGGCCCTGGTTCTTCCAATAGGATCAACTGACCTGTTGCGCTCGTGACCCTTCCGCCGACGAGTGTCAGATCAATACGCCCCAAAAACTGCCCATCTGCCCCGGCCTGCCGGATCTGCACTCCATTGACTTCTCGCAACCCGGCGGAGGCCTGCTCGGAATAGGTTCCGACAATCACGTCGATGCCTTCGACCGAAACCGCCAGCGTCGAATCAACTGCATAATCTTGATGGCTCAGCACAACCAGCACATCGGCTTGCTGTCGAAGGATCGGCACATAATATTGGGCAGCCAAAACAGGATCGCCTTGCCAAATGCTTGTACTGGCCTGACTCAGACCCAGCACACCCACCCGGACACCCCCCGTCCGGATCAGGGCATAGGGTTGGACTTGAAACAGAAAACGCCCGGTCTGCGGGCGATGCAAATTGGCCCCCAAAACAGGAAACGCTGCTTTCCGCATAAACCCCGTGAACAAATCCAAAGGGAGCCCCAGTTCTCGCTGTCCCGGCACCAAGGCATCATATCCCGCCCGTCCCAGGAACATCACCGTCGGAGACTCCTGCCCTGCCCCGTGTGCAAACGCCCCTTCAAACCCTGTCATGGTATTTCCAGCATCCAGCAGCAGAACGGCACCTTGTGTTTGCTCGATCTGCTTTTTGATTGCTCCCGCTTTCAGGATTTGCTCAAACCTGCCCGCCATATCGTTGGTATGCAACAGCGTCAGATGGGTTTCCTGTGCAAAAACACTGTTGCACCAGATCCCTAGCATCGCCCCCAGGCGGAACCACAATTTCCAGGTGCTGACCGCTTCGTGCCGGAGCATTTCCTGCCAGAGCACCTTTTTTTTTCTGCCATCATAAGAAACTTTGAACATCCAACATCCTTTCCCCTTTGGGAGTCAATCCATCAGATCCTTGTGTTCCGCCGCTTCCGGTTCCCATCCCAGGCGTTTTCCCTCGGCAGCCAGCCACTCGCCAACAGGCCGGGGCATCTCAATCGGATCTCCCAACCCAGCCTCTTTTCGCCACCGCAAAAGCGGATGATCTCGTTCTTTTTGGGGCAACACAACCGGCTTTTGATAAGCTCCCGATTCAAAAATCGCCATTAATACTTCCAGCACATGCCGCCCCTCTTCCCCACTACACGGGTGGGCACAATCTTCGTCCAGGGCAAAAACATAATCGTCTGCATACAAATAATCGTCCAGACTTGCCCCGTTCCCCGAGTCGAAATGATCTGGAATATCCTGCTCAAGCGCCTTCCATTCCGTCCCTTCACTTCCGGGCAAAAAATGCGGAACAGGCAACCACCAGGCTGCCCGATTGTGCCAGAGCAAACGGCCTTCGGTGCCATAGGCAACAAACCCATGGGCCGTTGAATCGACCGTCGGAAAACGGTGCTGGGTTATGGTAGCCGTCACGTTGCGGTCAAATTCCAGTGTTGCTGTAATATGTTCGCCGGCAATAATGCCCATGCCGCTGGGAGACGGAACCACATCTTTGGGTGTGACCGGCTGCCCGTTGGTGAGCAAACTGGCAGAGACCCGACGGCAATGTCCTGTCAGCGCTAGCATCGCATTGATTGTGTGGGTCCCGATATTCATCAGCCCGTAACCACCATAATACCCTTTTCCACTGGCTTCGATATGTCGGAGTTGGCCGATTTTTCCGTCCTGGAATGCCTTCACCACGGCTTTCAGACATGTACCGGATCTGCCCTGGTGGTGGACGGCGATTTTTGCACCCTTTTTGCCTGCTTTTTCCAGAAGCTGATCGGCCTGGCTCAAATCGACACAAATGGGCTTTTCCACATCAATATGCACACCCTCATAATCCAGCACGCCCATACACAAGGGATAGTGGAATTCTGTTCCGGTGGGTACGGTGACAATATCTGGCTGGGTTTCTTCAATCATCTGGTTGAAATCTGAAAATCGTTCGGACACGCCCAGTAAATCCCCCAGGGTCTCCAACCGTTCCGGGATTAAATCACATAATCCGACCACCTCGGTACGTGGATGTGCCCGGTAAGCCCGCCCCCCGGCCGTCCCCCGGCCCCGACACCCGAGAATTGCCACTCGATACGTTTTCATCGTCTATTCCTCCCATAAAGCCTAGCTGCTGACAATTCGTTCTGCCAGGGCACGAATAGCTTTTCCTGCAAATTCCACATCCTCCCGACTGATTCCCAGATACGGGATCACTCGGATCAATGTGGGCCCCGGCGTGCTGACCCGAACGCCTTCTTCTTCCAGAATCCGTTGGCCAAATTCGGCGGACGAAATGCCCAGGTCAGCGATATCGAACCGCACCATGTTCGTTTCCACTGCCTCCGGATCGATTGCAACACCTGGCGCACCGGCGATCTGTTTTGCAAGGTATTTTGCATTGTCGTGATCTTCTGCCAGGCGATCCACATTGTGGCGAAGCGCATAAATCCCGGCTGCGGCAATAATCCCGGCCTGTCGCATTGCCCCGCCAATCCGCTGTTTCCACTGCCAGGCCTCCAGGATAAACTCCTCCGTTCCCGCCAGAACCCCCCCCACAGGCGCACCCAGTCCCTTGCTCAAATCAATCCAGAGACTGTCAAATCCCTCTGCATAGGCCTTGGGCTCCACGCCAGATGCCACTGTCGCATTCAACAATCGCGCCCCATCCATGTGTGTGATTGCCCCCTTTTCACGGGCAAAAGCACACACATCCTGGACTTGCTTCAGCGGCCAGATGCGCCCTCCCGGCTTATTGGTTGTCTGTTCGACACTCACCAGCCGAAAACGGGGTTTATACCGCGTGGGGCTTTCCATCACAGCCGCCATCTGTTCGACCGTAAACTGGCCTTTTTCACCATCAATCGGATACATCGTCGCCCGCGCAAGTACTGCGGCACCCCCGGCCTCTGAAATCAAGGGGTGGGCCGTGCGATCCAGCAAAATCAGATCGCCTGCCCCACAGTGCACGGCAAAAGCAATCTGATTGCACATGGTCCCTGAGGGTAACAGAAGGGCAGCCTGCTTGCCCAGCATGGTGGCGACCATTTCTTGTAACATATTAACCGAAGGATCTTCGCCCTTCTGCTCGTCCCCCACTTCGGCAGCGCACATAAACTCGCGCATTCCCTGCGAGGGTTTGGTCGATGTATCGCTGTAAAGATCAACTTTGATCTCCGGCATAAATCTTCCTTTCAATTCAATATTCGGGTGAAACAGAAAGGGGGGGTTGGCCTGCCGGGTGATTTCCGGTTCCATCCCCCATTTCAATCTCTTAATGGGTGAAAACATTTGCCCCGACATCGGCAGGAATATCCTGGGCCCAAGCGCTCATTTTGAGCCATCGATCGGCCCTCAGATATCCAGATCTGTGTCGCGGTTCAACGATCTAAAAATGTTCAAAAACCTGTCTTCATAGAGTGGATACAGATTCCACTTGTCCAGTTCCTGTTTTAATTTCTGGGCTTTGCCCTTATCCTGTCCCACCTCCAGGAACAACTCTTCAATCCGTTTCATCACATAATGGGGCACCTGATCCTCTTCCATGGCCTTCAGTTCGGATGCTTCTCCTTCTTCATCCATCTGGGAAAAGGCATCCTGAATCTGTACTGCAATGTCTTCCATGGACGCTTCCATCTTTTCCACATACTCGTCCATCTCAGACATATCGATCGAAACCTTCAAAACTTGCTGCAATATCTGGACAATTTCTCGAGAAGACTTGGGATTGGGCATGTGGTGTGTGTAACCAGGCATGGTTGCCAAGAGACAGGCGGCATCCATCCCGCGCTCTTGGGCAGAAGCCAGCAGCAGTCCATTTAACCCCGATACCATACCCTGCTCCAGCACTTCGACCCCATAGGGCAAGAGAGCGTCTCGCAACGATTCTCGATTGGACACCCCGAACACCTGCACCTGATCCTTATGCGTCATCGGATATTGATAGGCCGCCATGGTGTAAATGGTCTGTACTCCCAATCCCTGGGCCATATCCAACACATGCCCCATCATGTCATTTCCAACCGTCCCCCCCATCTGGGCTTCGCTCTGAAAAATCACCAGGGGTGGATCTTCGATCAATGAAAACGTGTGAGTTGGCACATCCGGAAGCTTGGCAAGGCCATTTTCAACCAGGATCAGGTCGGCCGTAAACAGATTCCGGGTATCGATCTCTGCAAATGCCCGGGCGTCTAATTTTTGGCGCAAATAATCAATCGCTCCCACCCCAACGTTGGCAATCCCCGGCCACGCGGCCAACATCACTGGC
>JAPUJS010000051.1 GCA_027296045.1 bacterium
GTGGCTATCCCGCTGCGAAGGACCGCCCAGAGCCTGTAAAACCGCCATCTCCAGGGCCTTCTCCTTCTCCTGATGCCGACGGGCCTGTTCCTGGATCTCCGACATCTCAATCTGTTCCATTTGTTGCTTCAATCGCGCCAGCCGGATTTTCATCTGGCTGACCTCATTTTTCCCCACCCCTTCCGCCTTCAGTGCAGTCAAATAACGGCTGCGGGACGTCTCCAGATCATCTTCCAACTCGGTGATCCGATTCATACTTTTTCGATGTATTTGTTCTTTCCCTAGGAGTTCCAGCGCCGTCAGGATCTTACCGACCATCAGCAAAACCAACGACCCCAGTGCCATAAGCCCCAAAAATGCAGAAGAACCGCCCAACAGACCCACAAGCAAGCCTCCGGATGCAAGATGACATTCAATGTGCCCGTTTCAAATAAATACAGCCTTTTGCATCCTTTGTCAAGAGCCGCGGTTAGGATCCAGAAACAGACTGCCCGAATACCCCGGCAAAAATCAAAAAATCGCCAAAATTAATCCGATTATCTCCATCCAGATCAAACCGAACCTCGAATGCGGCATCGGACATAGACGCCCCAAAACGGGAAGCGAACAGAACAAAATCGCTGAAATCCACACGACCGTTTCCGTCAAAATCGGACCGGGTCACATGTTCGGCGGAAACCTGGGTGACAAACGGTCGGCTCTTGACCACAATGCCGCGCGGGCCATCGCCAAAGCGAAACGTCCGCCGAACCTGTAACGATTCGGTATCAAACACGACCAACTCATTTGAATCCTGATTGGTCACATAAATTTGCGTACCATCTTCCGACACAAACAAATCCCGCGTGTTCCTCCCGCTCCGTAAAACCGGCACAGTCTGTGTGACCCGGTGGGACTCCAGATCGATCACCAGCAAATTGGCATTCAACTGATCCGTCCCATACAGCCGCCGATCATCTGGGGACAGGGCCAATCGGAACACGCCCGACGGTCCTGTATCAATGGTCTGGATAACCGAAAGCGATTCGGTATCTACCACCGAAATATCGCCGTCAAAACCCGCCACATACAGCCGTTTTCCGTCCTTGGACAGCGCCAGCGACCGGGGCGATGAAACCACATCGGTAATCTCTCCGATCCGCATTCTGGTATTCACATCGAAGGCGAAAACCTGATTTCCGTCGATATCGGTCACATACAGCCGTTTGCCATTGGGACCCACAGCAACCCCATAGGGGCCATCCCCTATCGTCGGCACCCGAATCCGGACGGTATTTTCTCGCAATCCGGCCACGTCCAAAATGGACACACTGCGACTCTGAGAATTGGTCACAAACACCCATCTCCCGTCTCGCGATACCGTCATATCCAGCGGCGCACTGCCCACTTGAATGGTGGTAACAACCCGGTGTGTGGCCGTCTCAACCACCGTAACCCGGTTGTCGGCATTGCCACCTGTTCCAGTATTGGCAACAAACAAATACCGTTCGTCCGGCGTCATCACCACAGACAGTGGTGTCTGTCCGGTGGGAATTCTGGCAACTTCCCGGCCCGGCCCCGTATCGATTACCGACAAAACCTGAGACCGTCTCATGGCCACATAGGCCAGGGGGGAGCCCGAAAGTCGCAACACTTCAAACTCCAACATCGGCACGTCCTGGGCCGGCATAGATGTCTCGTTGCCGTCTGCATCTTTGGCCACAATGCGATACGAAACCACCGACCCGACCGCCTGCCCCGGAATCTGGACCGCATAAAAAGCACCCTCCCTTCCCATCGGAAGGGTCTGCAGGCGCCCCCCGTTAATGCGATACACCAGTTCGGCAGATGTCACCCCTTTGTCATCTGAAATTCGCGCCCGAACCGGATAAGGTCCCGTCGGGTCCGGGGTATTGACAGGCAATTCCGGACTCTGGATAAACGGCGCTCCTATAATGGCGGTGCCCAGTACAAAATCGATCTTATTTGCCACCCGACCGGCATCCACACGAACGATTTGGGCAGCCTGCTTCAAAGAGGCGTTGTCAAAATACTCCAGCTCAAAATCCCGATCAAACCGGCGCGAAAAAATGCCCCCGAAATTCTGCGGGCGGATCGACCCGTCCAACGGCTCAATTGCCACATGGTAATCTCCCGGCGGCAACCCATCGATCTCGTATCCTCCTTCCCCACCCCGGCCCCGCTGGCCACTTCCTGCCGATCCGGAAAATGCGCTTGCCAGAAAACGGTCTGATCCGGCCTCGTAGACCACCACGTTTACGCCAAATGCACCCGATCCCGAACGGTGGATCACTCTCCCGGAAATGCTGCCAAGCTGACGCGCCTCCGCGGAAGGGTAAAGGGCCGTGATACCGGAAATATCGTCCTGCTCCAGCGTTCGGCCTTCTCGGGGCATTTCGGCTGTATTAAACGGATTCATCGTCGGACGCACCGTCGGATGGCCAACCAGAGGGGTGTGATCCAGGCCCAAAAGATGTCCTACCTCGTGGGTCATCACATCCTGTAGATCCACCCGCCCCCTGGGGGTTGTATTTTCGACAATGGAAAACTGAAAATCCCGACCGTTGAAAATAATATCCGCATCCGTCATCTCCCCCCGGTTGTCCCAATTCACTCGGGTAATCGCGATCACCCCCGTGCCAGGCGGCGCCCCAATCAGTCGTCCCGAATTATCGTAGAATACCACATTTTGTCGGTCGGTATTCGACGGCCGAAACTGCCCCGTGCCCCGATCTTCAAACTTGAGATAGGACGAGGCAACCGCATCCCAGTCTCCAAATGCCTTTCGTACAATGCGCAACACATCGTTTTCTGGAAATGGGAAACTGGACGAATTGACCACAAAAGGAATTCCCTGCCGGGCACTGCCACTCGGCCATTGGATGGTCACAATCCGGCCCTGGGAATTTCGATCCATCTGAATCACATAGCCTTCGGCCGAAAGGGCGATCAGAAAAATGAAACCTGTCAAAAACCGTCGGAACACCGCATCAATCCTGTTGTTTTAACACCGGTTCGGGCGACCGATGGTCCACTTGCCAGACCTCCGCCTTTCCATTGCTATCCAGATCGGCTTCGGCAACTGCCACAAAAGAGGCAGGCCCCGCTTCAACCCGATAGCGAAACCTGCCCGGCGCGTTGTTCAATTGCAAGAGCTCACCATGATTTTCACGATCAATAGATAGATAAGTTCCAAATTCCTTAAAATAAGCCTGTTCTGTCTCATACAGCCGCTGCAACATAATATGTGCTCGAGCACGCTCTGCTTCTAGTGGGGTTCGGGTGGTAAACCGATAGACCATCAAAAAAGCGAGCACAACTGCCACCGACACCAGAAAAACAATCTGAAAAATCCACTGTTGATCTTCCAGAAAACGCATCAAAGCACACCCCCGTTTATGAGGATCTCATCGTTTCAGAGACACAAACATCTACGGTTCATCCGAAAAAGAATCGAAAAAAATCGCTCGAAGACGCGTCCCAACCGCACTCGACCAGCGCGACCGTACCGCAACCGTATCGGCAATATCAAACAGGGGTTCGGCAAACACAATAGGCACCACCTGCCCTGCAGACCACTGCCTGTTGCCATCCACATCCAGAAATCCCAAGATGCGATAAGACCCGGAAACCACGTCCAGAGAAAATACGGAATCCCCCCGGGCAATGTCAACCCTGTATTGGCGATCCAGAAAATCGGTGTGATGGACTTCCAGCACCGCCGGATGCGGGCCCGGTTCGATCTCTCCGCTTAATTCCCCCAGTGCTTCGGGAGAAAGAACGCTAAACCGAAACGCAGGCGCTTGTTTCAAAGGATTATCAGACGCATCCACCAACCTGCCCGATCGACCGATGAAGCGATACGCTTCTCCAGGCGTCCATCCCTGGGTTGGCACAAACAAAAGCCGATTGACGGCCGGCCAGATAAACCGGCCCTCGGGCGACTGCGTACTATCCGATTCCACCCAAAAATCACGCAGGTCCACATCCGTTTTCATTGCCTCGCTGAAGCCAAGGCTCAAAGGGGCATCTGCGTCCACATGAACGGCATCCGCAAGGGGGGTTTGTGCCACCACTTCGGGCGACCGCCTGTCGTCTGTCCCGTCCCCTTTGACTTCTATCTCTTCGGCCTGTTCCAGACGATTTCCAGATGGATCCACAAGATGGTCCAGGCGGATCCGATAGGTCTCCCCCGATGTCTGAGAATCGGTCCACATCCCGACCCGGGTCGAGTCTGTCGGATCTTGATAAACCGCTTTCACATTCAAATGTTCCCGAATGGAAACGGCCCCCGATATGCGAACTACCTCATCAAAACGGAGCGTCAGATGGACCCTGTCCGGCGTTCTGGCAGAAATCAGGCGAGGGGCAACCGTATCGTGCACCGTCATCTGGAGATCCCCCAACCGCACCTGATGTCTATCGGCCTGCAACACCACGTCGACAGGCGGTATCGCTAGAGGCTCCCCACCGTCATAGCCCTGATCCCGGTCCTGGTCCAAAAAAGCAAAAACCCGGTAGTTTCCGGATCCCAACCGGGGAAATCGAAATCCCCCGGTCGCATCGGGCTGGGTCACATAGGCAGGTTGATCGGTTCCCGGATCTGGGACATCGCCTGTTTGCAGATCATAGGCCCACACAAAGACCTCTCCCCGCCCTCCTTCAAAAGGCCTCACCCGTCCCACAATTCCGCCCTGGCTCAACCCCTGCCCTGTGGAAAAGGCAAAGCTAAAAGAGGCCAGCATCCGGTTGCGCCATTCATCCGCACTCTCTCTCCCCACCGTCACCAAATACGTCCGATCGGGCCTCAACCCGTCTTCCAGACGAATCGTCAGTTCCCGACCCCGCCAATGATATCGGGGCTCGGAAGCCGGCCGGGGAGAAATAAAAATCGCCCGTTCCACCGATCGGCGATCCATCGTTTCATCAAACCGAATCCGGATTGTCTTGTCTGTTTCCACCCCCACCGAATCGGCAAGGGGAGAAGTCCACACCACCCGGGGCGGGGTTGGATCGAGCGGCCCTCCCGGCGGAGGCCCCTGGCTGGCGCAGGCACAGAACAAAAGGAGCGCAGCTATTGCTGCGCCAATGGGAAACCCCTTATACATGTTTTTCAACCCCGCTACTCATGCCCTTGGATGTGCCTGACGATAGGCCTTTTTCAGCCGCTCCACACTCACGTGTGTATAAATTTGTGTGGTGGACAAACTGGCATGCCCCAAAAGCTCCTTCACAGCTTTTAAATCCGCCCCGGCATTGAGCAAATGGGTGGCAAATGTATGTCGGAGCACATGGGGAGACAACCTTCGACCGGTCACTTTCTGAATCGCCCGCACCACCCGATCCTGGATCCCCGATGGACTCAGGGGCTTCCCCTGGCGGGTAAGAAACAACCGATTTGTCTCGGCCCCGATCAACAATTCAGGGCGTCTTTCCAGATACCGCTTCAGGGCTATTTGTGCAAATCCGCCCATGGGAACCAGACGCTCTTTTGCCCCTTTTCCCAAAACCCGAACCAATTTCCCTTCCAAATCCAGTGCATCCACACGAACACCTGCTAATTCTCGCAACCGAATCCCGGTGCTGTAAAACAACTCTAAAATTGCCCGATCGCGCACCCCAAGAAGCGTATTGGGGGACGGTGTTTCCATCACTCGAGCCGCTTCTTCCTCGCTCAAATACACGGGCAATATGTGTTCCTGCTTGGGCGAACGCACTTGCAAAGCCGGATTTCTTCCCAGCCGCTCCGTCTGACACAGGTAGGTGAAAAAGGACCGCAGAGAAGCCAGCTTCCGTGCAATCGACCGCTTTTCAAACCCCCGAACGTACAGGTGGGCCAAAAACCCCCGCACCGTATTCCGATCCACGCCATCCAGGTCTTCTTCTCGGTCTCCCAAAAAGTTTCGGAACTGACCCAGATCCAGCCCATAGGCTTCCACCGTGTGCGGCGAAAGCCGTCTCCTTTGAGAAAGATGGGTCAAAAACTGAGCGATTTCTATTTGCATATAAAATTCAACCCGATACGCGCTTTATTTGGCCCCCTGGAATCAAAACGGGTTCCGCAGGGCGAGGGTCCCCCAAAACAAAGGGCGAGATTTTCTCGCCCTATTTTTTTCGTTTGCGTCTCGACGTGGGTTCCCCCTGGGAAATGATCTCCTCACAGGCCTCCTTGTCCAGGGTGGCTGCCTCCACGCCCTTGGGAATCCGATAATTGTCTTTGTCCTTTTTAAGATAAGGGCCATACCGGCCATTCAACACCTGGATCTCACCAAAATCGTAAATAACCTTCTGCGTCTTTTTCTCCCTGGCCTCTTTGGCCACCGCCAGAGCCCGCTCCAGGGAAATGGTAAACGGATCGTCTTCTTGGAGAGAAAAATATGCTTTGCCCACCCGAACATAAGGCCCGTATTTACCAAAATTCACGCTAATTTCTTCACCGGCCGCATCGGTCCCCAGCATTCGGGGCAACTCACAGTATTTAAGTGCTTCTTCCAGGGTCACGTCCTGAATGCTTTTCCCCGGAGGAATCGACCCAAATAGCGGCTTTTCCTCATCCTCCCGGGTGCCAATCTGGACCATCGGGCCATAGCGCCCCACCCGCACACTGACCGGACGTCCGGTCTTGGGGTCGGTGCCCAGAACCCGGGCGGGCACCGCCTCGGCGCGGGTCACATTTTTTTCTTTTTCCTTTATTTTGTCCACAAAGGGCGGATAAAATGTCTCCATCATGCCTTTCCAACTGGTCTTGCCCTGAGCAATCTCATCAAAATAATCTTCAATCTTAGAGGTAAAGCCCAGATTGACCACATCTGAAAAATGCTTCACCAGAAAAGCATTGACAATCTGGCCCATATCCGTGGGTTGTAGACGCTTGTCCTTGTTTCTCTCTACATAGCCCCGTGCCTGGATCGTTGAAATGGTGGATGAATAGGTCGAGGGACGACCGATGCCTTCGGATTCCAGTTTCTTCACCAAAGACGCTTCGGTATATCGGGCAGGCGGTTTGCTAAACAACTGCTCCAGATGCAATTTTTTCAAATCCAGCACCTGCCCTTTTTCCACTTTGGGCAAAATCACATCTTTGTCATTCAACGCTGCTTCCGGATCATCCGACCCCTCGGTATACACCTTTAAAAACCCCGGGAACAGAATGCGCTGCCCCTTTGCTTCAAACAAAAATTCCTGGTTGGCCCCCGCCTGAATCTTGACCGTTGTCAAAGCAATCCTCGCCTCGGCCATCTGCGTTGCCAGGGTGCGCTTCCAAATCAAATCGTAAAGCCGAAACTGCTGCGGGCTCAAATATGCCTTTACCCCTTCCGGCTTGATCGACAGATCGGCCGGTCGAATGGCCTCGTGGGCTTCTTGAGCCCCCTTGGTCTTGTTCAAAAATCGCCGGGGTTGGTCCATCGCATACTCCGAACCATATTCCTTTTCGATGACTTCCTTGGCCTGTGTCAATGCTTGATCGGAAAGATTCACCGAATCGGTTCGGATATAGGTAATCAACCCGCCGTCATAGCCGGGAATTTCAAAATTGCCTTCATAAAGCTGTTGGGCCACACTGTCGGTCTGCCGGACGGAAAATCCAAGCTTTCGGGAGGCCTCCTGCTGCATGGTCGAAGTGGTAAACGGCGGCACCGGCCGACGCTTGCCTTCGCGCTCGACCACATCGGCCACCACAAAAGAACCCTTCCCAATGCTTTCCTCAATGCCCTTGGCCTGGGCCTCATTTTTAACCTCGGCCTTTTTCCCATCAATCCGTGTCAACTCGGCCTGGAATTCCGGATCTTTAAAATCCGATTTGATCTTCCAGTATTCCTCCGGTTTAAAGGCCCGGATTTCCTGTTCTCGTTCTACAACAATCCGCACTGCAACACTTTGCACCCGACCGGCTGATAACCCCGGTTTAATCTTTCGCCACAGCAAAGGAGATAATTTATAACCCACAGCCCGATCCAGAATCCGCCGGGCCTGTTGGGCGTCCACTAGGTTTTGATCCACCGCCCGGGGGTTCTGAATGGCTTCCAGAATGGCCCTCTTGGTTACCTCGTGAAACACAATGCGTTTGATCTCCTGTCGCTTGGGCAGTTTCAGAGCCGAGATCAAATGCCACGAAATCGACTCTCCTTCTCGATCTTCGTCGGTGGCCAGAAACACCGTCGTATCCTTGTCGATATCCTTCTTTAATGCCCGGATCACCTTCCGTTTTTCTGACGGTACTTCGTATTCAGGCTCATAGTTGTTTTCAGGATCAAACCCCAGCTTCTTATGGGGCAGGTCTCGCACATGGCCCATCGATGCTACCACCTTGTAGTCTTTGCCCACAAACTTGGAAATGGTTCGGGCCTTGGCCGGTGATTCCACAATAATCAAATTTTTAGCCATAAAGTCTCCCCTCAATCCGACAAAACACCCCACAAATTCGAAAACCACCCCAACAGGTGGCTCTTGATATTCGATGGTATTTCAAATACACTCGATCACAATAGACGATTCAACCTCCTGCACCCTGGTAGAACGATTTGAACAACCGTGTGTTCCAAAAATACGAGCAGTTTTCATAAAAGTCAAGGACACCGAATAAAAATCTTGGCATGGATAAAAAAAAATCGACACCTTACGCAAATCCCTGGCACCCTTTCGGACCCTTTTTCAAGACGCGCTCTCTGCACCCGATCGTTCTGTTTGAGCCGAACGAACAATCAACATCTCGGCAATCATCATCAACAGGGCCGCCAAAAGAACCGCCCGCCAAAGTTCCCGTCCATGGCGGGTTGTCAACACCACGTCGGCAAGCGATTCGCCGGAATCGACCACGCGTGCTCCGATTGCTTCCAAACGTCTATCGGAAACAATAGACAAATCAGATTCGGAATGCGCGACATGCACGGCAAATTGATCCGATAACCGCTCCTGCGCATAGATTTTCCACAGCCCCGGCACACCCACCTCTCCCACCGGCCAGACAGGCCGAGGTCCACGCTGTTCGGGCCAAATGGTCTGGTCTTCGCCCTGGGGCGGTCGCACCAGAGCTTCTCGAGGGGCTTGACCACGCACCTCTCGATAGACCGACTCGCCCACCTGATACTCCCGACGTCCAAATGCACCGATTCCCAGATAATGAACTGCCTGATGCAGAAAGGGCACAAAAAAGCCGGAAAGCGGCAAATCCGTCCATTTGAGGTCGGTTTGGATGCCCGATGCAAACACCATCACCTTTCCGTTTCCCACCCGCCCTTCCACCAGCAAAGGGGCACCATTGCCAAGGGTGAAAACAGCCTGTGTATCTGTTTTGGGTCGCAATCGATAATAGGTATAAAACCTGGGATCTTGCAGCAGTTTGTCTGCCCCAAGATGAGAAAGCAGCGGATGATCGGACGCATGGGTCTGAATGCGCTGATAGGCTCCCCCGGCAAGACCCTGAACCGAAATCAGCGCGACAGGAAGCAAGGTCTTTGCAAAGGCCTGGTTATAATATCGAACATCGACCCGGTCTCCCAAAAACACCATCAATCCCGCACCCGATTCAACCCGTCTTGTCAGCGCCTCTTGAGCCCCACGCGACAGTCGAGACACATTGCACAAAAAAACAACATCTGTCTGGGCCAACAGATCCGGTGTCAAATCGGCTGGTAGCCCCTGTTGCACCAACAGGGTGCTTCTCGTGAAAAGCGCCCGTTCCACAAAATATCCTGCATCCGCCGAATCTCCCACAATCAAAACGGAAACCCGTTCGGGAATATTTAACACCGACACATAGACATTGTCTGCTGTCAGATCGTCGTCGCCAATTTCCACTCGCAGCGGCACCGTGCCCCCTTTTTCCGGCACAAAGGGCATGTAGAGACGCTTGCTTCCCTTTTTTGGAAGCGTTAGCACCTGCTGTCCAATACGCCGCCCGTCCAAAAAGACCTGGACCGCAACTCCCGACTTTGGCGTATCGCCATAATTTGCCAATTCAATAGAAAGGGTAGCCTGGGTTCCCACCGTCAAAATCTGCCCGACAGGGCCTGCGTTTAAAACCCCCAAATTATGTTGTACAAGCGGACGCTCGGACACCACAAATACCGAAACACCCTGAAAATCCAGTGAGTCTGGCACGCCCTCCCATCCGTTTCGAGCCAGGTCGGAAAAGATATACAGCTCTCGGTTGAGCATCTGACTGGCACGAAGCGTCGCAAGCGCATCTACCAACCCGGTTTCCAGTTGGGTCTCTCGAAACCCGGGGCGCAATACGTCAACACGCGCCTTCAAGTGATCCAGTGTCCCCGATTCCACCTCTTCTGCCCGATCGTCTACTAGCACAAGCTGCACTTCATCGCGGGCGTCAAAAAGCCCGAGGGTTTCTTGCAGCCGCGCCTTGGCTCGCTCGAACAAGGTCCCTTCCGGAGTGCGGTATTGCATACTTAAAGAACGATCCAACAATAAAACGGCTGTTGTACGAACATCTTCCCCGCCGGATTGGGCACCTTGCAGGGTGGGTCGAGAAAAAGCCAACACAATCAATACCAGCAGCAGAGTACGCAAAATCAACAGCACAATTTGCTTCAACTTCACCCGGCGCATGCGATCGCGTTGCAGGGCCTGGAGCAAAGCCACATTGGAAAACGGCACACTCACCGTCCGCCGCCGATTCAACAAATGGATCACCAGCGGCAGCAAGGCCGCCCACAGCCCATATAACATCGCCGAATTGGCAAACGTAATTCCGAACATAGCAATAAAATGAAGGAAGCGGAAGGACGGTGTGGCTAAGGACAATCGATGTTCTAAAAAACGCCCGATCCTATATTTGCTTCATCTTCTGACAAAAAAAACCTGCTCAAACAACAGGCAGGTATCCAGACCGTGCTCAAATTGAATGGACTTTTAGGGATAGCTTTCTTCCTCGTTCAGGATAGAAATGGCTTCTTCCCGATCCTTTGCATGCATCAATCTCTGACGGATATCTTCCCCTTTCAACAGCCGGGAAATGCGGGCCAGGGCCTTGATGTGCGGGCCAGAGACATCCAGAGGGGATACCAGCAGAAAAAAAATATGGGTGGGCTTGCCATCCAGCGACTCAAAATCTACGCCCTTCTGCTTGATGCCCAGCACCCCCCCCAATTCGGATACATACTCCGATTTGCCGTGTGGGATGGCAATCCCGTGCCCGATGCCCGTACTCATAATCTCTTCCCGTATGAGCACAGCTTCCAGCACCTTGTCCCGGTCGGTGATCTTGTCACCCACTTCCAGAACATCCACAAGTTCCTCCAGGATCTCGCGTTTGCTCTCCCCCTTCAACCCCACGATCACCGATCTTCCCGACAAAATTTCCATCAGTGTCATAAACGCCTCTCTCCGCATTTCTATTTTAGTAACTGAAATGTAAACCCAAGCCCTGCAAAAGTCAATGCCAGAGATATCAATAGTTTACATCATTCCTCGAAATCTGTATAATAGGACGTTCCGGGTTCCAGATTTTGCGTTCCGAAATCCCCACCCAACTCCTCATTGCGGCAAAGATCGACCCGGAACCCAGAACCTATTTCCGAATGATATCGTGCTCGTGCAAAAACAGTTCTCGCTCGTAACTACGCATCAAATCCGCCCGGGTAATCACTCCGGCAAGCCGATCTTCAGAAACCGATCTAAAAATCGGCAAGGTATCAGCGTCGCTTCCTGTAAAGAGTATCAGGGCATCGGCAAGTGAGCTTCTTGGCAACATCCTTGGAGGCGGATCGCCCAGTACATCTTCGGCAATCAACAG
>JAPUJS010000510.1 GCA_027296045.1 bacterium
GTATAGTTGATCTCCATAGCCTATCTGGAGTGCGGCATCCTCGCCTGCGGCTTTTTGCGCGTGCGCTGGCAGGACTGATGCGAAAGTCGCGTCGTCGCCTTTTCGTGCAAGAAGCGAGGGTTCTGCCCAAGCTGCCTGGGCAATGCATGGCCGACACCGCCGCCCGGCTGACCGACGAGGTGCTCCCACAGTGCGCCAATGGGTGCTCAGCCTGCCCTTCGAGATGCGCTACCGCCTGTCCTGGGACGGCGAGCTGGTCGCCGCCAATGAGCGCGATGGACGCGAGGGTAATATAATATTTCTCAGCATGCGTATCAGCTTTTTCTGTGATTGTGATGCGTTCAATTGGTGGTGGGTTTAAGAACAATTGAATCTTGCTTGACGGGGTCCTAAAACAGCGTTACCCTATTTACCGAATTGGAGGACCAAATCGCTCGAAAGGGATTGCAATGACCGAGACACAGCGCAAACACCATAAGAAGTGTTGTGGAACGGCCATTTGTATCACACGGCGATGAACAATACGGATGGGAAGGCGCGGAAGATGTTGTTGTACAATTACACGCACTTTGGGATGAAACAGCACGATCCATGTGTGTCGAGGGGCGCTTTTCGGGAGCGGATGGAACGGGACGGATCGCCGCTTTGCAAACAACTGCTGGGGATTGAGCGTATGGACCGGGCGTCTTAGATGGCAGAATTACTGGAGCAGGAGCCTGAGGTCGTTGCCAGATCGGACGCACGAGCGCTGACCTGGAAATCGCTTACGCTGGGTGTGCTGTTGGTCTTATTGGCGGCTCTGGGCGGGTTTTACGCGCGTCATATTTTGCACACGACACGGCTGGCACAAAATCATTTGTCGCTGGCCGTAGTGTTTCCGTTTGTGGTGACGGTGTTGTTTTTGCGGCGGCCGTTGAAATTGAACCGGGGCGAGTTGCTGGTCATTTTTTCGATGGGGCTGATTGCGTCTACGCTGCCGACCTATTTCTTGAGTCGGCTGGTCGCGAGTTTCTGTGTGCCCTATTATCTGGCCGATCCGACCAATGGGTGGGCAGAATATACGCACAGTTTTTTGCCGAGTTGGGCGATCATTCCCAAAGGTCCGGCGCTTACCTGGTTTTTTGAAGGCTTGCCGCGAGGGGAATCTGTTCCCTGGGAGGTTTGGGCCGGACCGCTGTTCTGGTGGTTGAGCTTGTTGGCAGCTTTGTGCGCGGTTTTGCTGTGTACGTCTGTGATTTTGAGAAAGCAATGGATTGAATACGAACGGTTGGACTATGCGTTGATGGAATTGCCTCTGGCAATGTTGGAAGATGAAGGGGAGGGGGGGGGTCGGATGCCGGGGTTTATGCGATCGCCGGTTTTCTGGGTGGGATTCGGGTTTTCGATCTTTGGGATTTTGTGGAATATTCTTTCGTATTTCAGTCCCAATTTTCCGGCGTATCCCTGGCGGTTGGAACCGATCCATTTGGGGCACCACTTTTTACCTATTCGGATGAATCTCTACTGGCCGATTGTGGGCTTTACCTATTTTATCAATCTGGATATTTCGTTTAGCATCTGTTTTTTCTTTGTTCTGGCAGTGCTGGAAGAAGGGATTTTCAATCGGCTTGGGGTGAAGATTGCAGAGGCCAATCACAATGGCACATCGTTTGTGCCGGTCGGTTGGCAAATGATGGGGGTGTGGATGGTGGTGGTGGGCTGGGGGCTCTATATTGCAAGGGATCATCTAAAGGATGTGTTCCGAAAGGCGTTTCGGGGCGATCCTGAGGTGGACGATTCGGATGAGTTGATCTCGTACCGAGGAGCTGTGTTCGGCTTGTTGCTGGGATTGTTGTATCTGGGCGGATGGCTCTATGCTTCGGGTATGGCGGCCTGGGTGGTGCTGGTGTTTCTGGTGGGGATGATGGTGGTGTATATCGGGATTACGCGGATTATTGCCGAGACCGGGGTGATTACGATTCGGGCCGTGATGGTTCCCCAGACGTTTATTATGTTTACGTGGGGCACGGTTCAACTGACAGGTCCGACGCTTACGTCTTTGTGTATGACATTTGGCTGGCACGGGGATATGAAGACCACGCTGATGCCTGCCCTGGCACACTCGGTGAAGTTGTTTGATACGGTTCGGCAACACAAACGGCATCTGGTGTGGGCGCTGATTGTTGCGATGGGGGTAGGGATTGTTTCTTCCCTGGGATATATTATCACGGCTGCCTATGAAACGGGTGCGGGAAATTATGGGTCGCAGCTTTCAGGCGGATTGGCGCGGGGTCCGTGGGATTTTACGGTGAAATATGCCAAAAGTCCGGTGGAGTTTGACTGGCGGAAGATGGCGTTTTTGGCCAGCGGAATCGGTCTGGCGGCCTTGTTGTATTTTTTGCGATACCGCTGGGCCTGGTGGCCGTTTCATCCGCTGGGCCTGGCGGCCGGACCTGCGTATCCGGTGACCAACGTGATCTTTCCGATCTTTCTGGGCTGGCTGGCCAAGGGGGTGATTTTGAAGTTTGGCGGCAGCAAGGCGTATCAGGCGGCCAGGCCGTTTTTTCTGGGGCTGATTATGGGGTATTATATGGGGGCCGGGGTTTCGTTTTTTGTGGATATGATCTGGTTCCCAGGCGACGGACACGGGGTGCCGTTTTCGGATTAAACACGTTTCGGATTCCGAGCCGAAGGTCTAGAACTTGGCGCGAGGGAGGTTGGGGATCAGGCCGTGCCGACTTCGCGGGCGACTTTGGGGCGGCGGAGTTTCCAGATCATGCCGTCGAGCACGAAGTGGGCGAAGGAGGTGCCGTAGGCGAAAAAGAGAAAGGCGAAGAGGGAGTAGACGTAGAAGCCGTAGAGGATGGCGCAGATTGCGACAATAAAGAGGAAGGTGTAGAGCGTGATCCGCCCGGCGACCATGTTGAGCAGGGGTGCATCCATGGCTGAAGTCCGGGTTTTGTTTTTGATGGTCAGGGCGACCAGGGCGATGTATTCGGAGGCGTGGTTGATGCTGGTGGCAATGTAGATGGCGCCTGCCGAAAGGGTTGGTCCGATGCCGTAGAGGAAGACGACGGAGGCGAAGAAGAGGAGTTTGGGCAGGCTGATGCCTTCGGGGGCGCGGAATTCGTGGATGAGCCAGAAGAGGGTGAGCAGGCCGGCGGCACCGTAGAGGAGATGTGCGATACTATTAGGGGGGGTGAAGCCGACCAGGTTGCGCAGGTAGTACATGACTTTGACCTCGGCTTCGGAGGCAAAGAGATAGCAGAATCCGGCCAGGCCCCAGGCGTACATGGTCCATTCGTCGAGGCGTTTGTGGCCCCATCGGGCTTTGCCGGAGTAGATGCGGAGGATGCCGTATTTTTGACGGACGAAGTGGAAATAGTTGAACAGATACCAGAAGGCAAACATTTCGGGTTCGTCGATTCGGAGGAAGTAACACAGGCCCACAAAGACGAAGCAGAGGATCGGGATGAGGACATAGACTGCCGGGCGGCGCCTGAACTCGGCCCGGTCGAGATAGACCAGGGGGAAAGTGAAGTAGCGGTGGGTGGCAAATAAGAAGGTGACGGAGGCGACCCGGATGGTGTCGAAGAATTGGGGAAAGAGATAGGGGGCAAAGAAGAAGAGCAGCCAGCCCAGGGTGATGCAGGAGAGGTCGACGACGGGGTTGATGACCCAGCGAGTTGATTTTTCAGGTATTGCCATACGTTAATTCTTTTGGGTTAAGTCCAGGCAAATTGCTTCTTTTAGATTGCGCAGATAGAGTTTGCCGTTGGCCAGTGTGGGGACCGTCCAGCATCTGCCGGACAGGACCCGAGCGCTGGTTTTTTCTTGGTACCCCTCAGGGGTGGCTTTTGCCAGGGCAAGGAGACCCTGTCCGCCCAGAATGATGAGATGGCCTTCGGCAAAGATGAGGGCGCCTTTTCGGAAGCCACGTTTTCGCCACTGCTCTTCGCCGGTTTTGGCGTCAATACATTTCAAGATTGAGTCGTCAAATCCGTAAAGATAGCCATTGTGGAGGATGGAAGAGGCAAAGTGATTTTTCATGACTTTGCTGCGCCAGGCTTCCTGGACCCGAAACCGACCGTTGTCTTGTTTCAGGGTTAACAAAGTTGCGCCTTTGCCGTATCCGGATGAGATGAAGATTTGATTGGGGGGGACAAAAACGGGGGTTGCGGCATTGACATTCGGTCCGGTCTGCCAGCGGTGACGCCAGAGCAGGGTTCCTTTTTCGGGCGAGACGGAGACCAGCCCGGTTGCGGGAAAGAAGATGATCTGGCGTGTGCCTTCCATCGTAACGGCCAGAGGGGCGGCATAGGAGGGACGGTCGCTTTGGGAGGACCAGACGATTTGACCGGTGGTTTTGTCAAAGGCGATGAGAGATTTTCCCGATGGCCCTCCGACTTCGACCAGGAGTAGGTCGCCTTCGATGAGGGGGGAAGTGGAGAACCCCCAGCCGGGGATTCTGCTTCCATATTCTTTTGTAAAACTGTGTGACCAGCGTTCTTTCCCGGTTTCTTTATCCAGAGCAAAGAGGCGTCCTTCGGCGCCCAGAACGAAAACGCTGTTGCCGTCGACAGAAGGGGTCGAACGGGGACCGTTGCCGCCCTGGGAGTCGTAGAATTTGCTTCCGGTCTGCACGCGCCAGCGTTCTTTTCCGGTGCTGGCATCCAGGCAGATAGCATATTCGGTGCTGCCGTCTGCAAACATCGTATAGGCCAAATTGCCGACAACGGAGATGGCCGAGAAGCCTTCTCCCAGAGGCGTTCGCCAGAGGACTTTGGGGCCGGATTTGGGCCAATCGGTTGCCAGGCCTGTTTCATCGGAAATGCCGTTCCGGTTGGGGCCAAGCCACTGGGGCCAGTCGGTGCCAGAAGCGGGTGAGGTGAGGTATCCAACGGTCAGGAGCAATAGAAATATGCGCATCATTGCTTACCTTTCACTTTCGGTTTTTTGGAGTTCCCAGACGATTTCTGTATGGTCTTTCTCTTGTGCAAACATCCGGGCGGTGTAGCCGTCTTTGTCGCGGGCGTGGATGTTTGCGCCGGATTGGAGCAGGGCTTTGAGGGCGGCGACATAGCCTTCAAAAGCGGCGGCCATTAAGGGGGTGCGGCCTTCGCGATCGGTGATATTTACGTTGGCGCCCAACCGGAGGAGAAACAGGATGCGCTCGGTCTGATTGTTGAAGGCGGCGGTCATCAGGGCGGTGTCCCCGTAGTGGTCGCGGGCATCGATGTCGGCGCCTGTTTCGATGAGGGTTTGGGCGGCAGTGTATCGGTCATTTCCAACCGCACGCATCAAGGGCGTTTCGCCGTTTTTACCGGCGGCGTTGGGATTGGCACCTTTCTGGATGAGGATTTTAATGACCTGCCCATGGTCTTTCAGGGCGGCCATCATCAAAGGACTGTCGCCGTATTTGTCTTTTGTGTTGGGGTCGGCGTCTTTTTCAAGGAGGGCGTTCACCATTCCGATCTGACCTTCGACCGAAGCCCAGATCAGGGGCGTTCGCTTGTCTTTGTCTGGTGCGTTGGGATTGGCACCCCGGTCCAGGAGCATTTGGACGGTTGTGGTGTGGCCTGCAACAATAGCAGCCATCAAAGCGGTGCGGCCTTCCCGATCGGGGGCGTTGATGTCGGCGCCTGCGTCGAGCAGGGCACGCAGGGTTTCCCGATGGCCTTCTACTGCAGCCGGCATCAAGGCCGTGGCACCGTAGGCGTTTTGAAGGTGGATGTTGGCTTTTGCCTGAATGATGGCCTGGACGGTTTGGGTGTGTCCGTCAAAAGCGGCGGACATCAAAGCGGTGCCCCCATGTTTGTCCTGTATGTCGGGGTCGGCACCTGCTCTTAGAAGGGTTTCGACCGTTTCGGTGTGTCCTTGAAAGGAGGCAGCCATTAGCGCGGTTTCTCCGCTCATGCCAGTTGTGTTGGGATCGGCTTTTTTTTCTAATAACGCATTCACGATGTCGGTGTGTCCGTTTCTGGCGGCGACCATCAAGACGGTGGTGCCGTGCTGGTCTTTGGCATTTGCTTCGGTCCCTTCTGATAGGAGGGTCTGCACGGTTTGCAAATCCCCTTTGTTGACGGCTTCGAGGAGTTTGGCACCCTGGGCAAAGGCAGGGCAGAGGGGGCACAGGATCAGAAGATATGTGACAATAGGGATCTGCATATTGGGAAATCTAAACTGAAAAATGGAAAAGGGAAAGAGGATTTTGTTCAGGGGATCGGGATTTTTAAAGCAAAGGTTTCGGAGAGCCACTGATAGTAGAATCGTTCGTTGGTCTGTTGCAAAATCCAGTTGCGCCACTGGTTGGCCAGGCGTTCGGCCTGGGGGCACCGGTCGGCCATACAGAGGGCGTAGAGGTAGAGGTAGCGCAAAGCAGGATCTTGTTCCTGGGCGCGTCCGTAGAAGCGTGCCGCCCGGTCAAATTGGCGATCGGCCAGGTTTTGGGCGGCCAGATAGGGCAGGTAGGGGGTTTCGTCATCGCCGGCTTCGAGGCGTTTGTGGACGGCTTTTAGCAGGTCATCTTGAATGTGCAGGTGCCAGAGCGGGAGGGTGCGAAGGTCGGTTTGTGTGAGCAGGGTGTGGAGGGTCGCAATCCGGGTGCCCTGGTCGGTTTTTTGTTGATCTTTTGGGGCAAGCGATGCTTCCAGCAGGCGCTGGGCGTCGAAGTAGTCGAGGGTGCGTTCCCGAAGGGCGGGCGGCCAGGCTTTCTGGATGAAGGCGCTTTGTTCAAAGCGCTCGCGGGTGAGCAGGGGGTTCATCCAGCGGTGGTAGAATTTTTGTTGGGCTTCGCGGTTGAAAAAACCAACCGAGAGACGCTTGGGATAGTTGTCGGTCAAAGGGGGCGTATTGCGGATGGTTTTTTGGAGGTGGTCGGCATCGGACATGAAGAGGGCACCGAGTTGTTCGGGACGTTCCAGGCCCAGGGTGCGGAGTTCCTCTTTGACAACCGGGTCGTCCCACTGACGGCGAAAGACGGTTTCAGATTGGGTCCACTGGGCGTTTCGGGTGCCGACGAGCACCCAGTTGAATCCAGCGCCCGCCCAGAGGGAGGCGTCTTCAAAGGCGTTGCAGAAGGCGTGGATGATGGCCCGTGTATCGTCTGGAGTGAGGTGGTGGACCGGGAGCCAGTAGGTGCAGATGCCGCCTTCGGAGAGGCGGTCGTAAATGAGCTGGAAATATTCTTGCGAATAGAGGTTGACTACGCCGGCGTGTTTGGGGGGCGGGGGTTCGCTGGTGATGAGGTCGTAGCGGTTTTCGGTTGTTTGCAGAAAATAGCGGCCGTCGTCGATGGTCACGTGAACCCGGGGGTCGTTTAAGGGGCGTGTTCTGGGATCGGGGTAGACAATGCGGTTCATTTCCAGGACGTCCCGGGAAATGTCGACCACGTCGATGCGTTTGAGCGAACGGGTGTCGGTGAGCGCTTTGGCAGTGGAGCCGACGCCGAAACTGATGAGAAGCGCGTTTTGGGGATCGGGGTGCAGGGCAAGG
>JAPUJS010000511.1 GCA_027296045.1 bacterium
GACATCTACGGCCCCGAAGCCGCCTTCCTCACCTTTACAGGCCCGGTTTTCCCAGTACGCACCAGCCGCCCCAACGGATCGCTGTTTGAACCCAATAGGAGCAACACCTCCGACCGGATTGCCGCCTCAGAAGCCCTCACCCTCAACGACGAGTCGGACGGATTGGGCGGAGACGCCGTACTCGACCCCAATATCCAGGAACTGGGCGCTGCCGAAGGCGGGTTTAGCGATGGTTTTGCCGTCCCCTTTGCCAGAGACCCTTTCGCCGCCGACGGTGCCCTTGGAAGCCGTTTGAATAGCGAAACCGGCAAGCTGAACACCCGGCTCCAGTTTGGAAAATACGCCCCGGTGACCATCGACAACGAAATCGATACCGTCCCCTGGGAAACCTGGACCTACACCCAGCTCAACGGCGGCATCGAAATTACCTTCACCGACGAGTTGGGCAACGGCCGCTTTGCATTTGCCCCGCTGCCGGAAGCCACCTACGAAGACGTCGATGCCATCAACTATATCGCCCGCATGACCGAACATACCCCGGAAGTGGTGGTGCAAAATACCATTTCGCGTTCTCCCGATTTCTACCGTCCGGGCCTGCCCGGAGACGTGCTCAACTTCTACTATGACCTGGCCAACTTTCGGGGTTCCGACGGACAAACCACCCTGGAAGTCTATTATGGCATCCCGCCCGAGCAGGTCGAAGTGGAACAAGTAGCCGACTCATCCTTCATCCACGTCCAGGCCGCCCTGGCCCTGGCCGATGAGGGCCACACGGCTATCTACCGAACTGCCCAGGAGCTATTTTTCCAAAGCGGCCAGGGCGTCCAGCAAACCAAAGGTGCCTTTATTCCCGAACTGCTGCGCACCCAGATTCCCCCCGGCAAGTACGAACTCCAGGTCCAGCTCAAAGACCTGATCTCGGGCCGGGTGGGACTCTACCGACAGACCCTGGTAATCGAAGACTATCGTCCCGGTGAGCTCCAGATGAGCGGTATTCAGCTCGCCTCGGCCATCAGCGATACGGCCTCCAATGCCAAATTCCGGAAGGACGACATCTGGATCATTCCAATGCCCACCAGAAACTATGCCACCGATCAAAACGCCCACGCCTATTTCGAAATCTATAACCTGCAACAGAATGAATTCGGTCAGACCCGCTACAAAGTCCAGTACCTGATCCGCTCCAGTTCCATGCCGTCGGTGGGTGTTTTTGGCGCCGTTGCATCGGGTCTCCGCTCGCTGCTCAAATCCAGCAAACCCCAGGTGTCCATCACCTACGAGCAACTCGGGCGGGAAGAGTTCGAAAAAGAGTACGTCGAAATCGACCTGTCCAAGGCCAAACCCGGCGTCAATGCCTTAAAAATCATCATCACCGATCTGGTCAACGGCAAAAGCGTAGACCAGGAAGTTCGATTTCACTACGGAGAATAGGCGACGATTGCCTACCGAATCGAAGAGGCAGGGTTGAACCCCTGCCTCTTTTTTGTCTGAAAACCACGCGCCTGCCGACGATGGGCCACTCTTTTAAACACCTATGCGCATCATTTCTGGCACCTTGAAGGGTAGAAATATCCCCTTCAACAACCGCAAACAGGGCAACGCCCGCGTTACTTCCGACTTTGTCAAAAAAGCCGTCTTCTCCTCTCTGGGCGAAGCCCTGCTCGACCGCCGCTTTCTCGACCTCTTTGCCTGTTCCGGCCAAATCGGACTCGAGGCCTACAGCCGGGGCGCCCAGGTTATGATGAACGAACCCGACCGCCGCCGGAACCAATTGATCGCCAAACTCCTGCGCGACTGGAACCTCGAAAGCCACATCCAATTACATGCCCGCCCCGCCCAAAAGCTCATTCCCCATCTTGAATCAGAAAACGCCCCCTTCGACATCATCTATCTCGATCCCCCCTACAACGAATCTTTGGGCGAAGCCCCCATGGCTCTCGCCTTTCTGACCCACCTCAGCACCACCTCCTTGCTCACCCCCACCGGAACCCTCGTCGTCCAACACACCTCCCACCTCTCCCTTCCCGAAACCCTGCACAATCTCTCCCTCTCCAGAAAAAAAAAAATACGGCGACACAACGGTCACCGCATACCAAACAACCAACACATAAATCTTGGGCGGAAGGGTAGGAATCTGCGGCCCTCTGCGAGTTGGGGAACAGAAGGGGGCGGTTCAGCGGCCCTCTGCGATCCCTCCCGCCTTACCCAGAATATGGATCCACCGCATCTCTCAGGCCATCTCCCAAAAAGTTAAAACACAGCACCGCCACCACAATAAATCCGGTCGGCAACAACAACCACTGATAATAATACAGCGTCGTCAAACTCCGTCCATCCTGCAACAACACCCCCCAGCTCGTCATAGGCGGTCGAATGCCCAGATTCAAAAACGACAGCGAAGATTCCGCCAGAATCATCTGTGGAACCGCAATGGTCCCGATCACGATAATATGTCCCAACACCGCCGGGATCAGATGTCGAAAAATGATCCGGGTATGACTGGCACCCATCAAAAGAGCGCTTCGCACAAAATCTTCATTTCGAAGCGACAACACCCGCCCCCGAATCTGCCGGGCCAGAGACGTCCAGCCCAGAAAAGACAGAATGAGGGTAATCAGAAAATAGGTCTTGAGCTGGTCGATATCTGCAGGAATGGCGGCAGACAGGGCCATCCACAATGGAATTTGGGGAAAGGCCCGCAAAAACTCAATCAACCGCTGCAGCAACTCATCCACCCAGCCGCCAAAATAGCCGGAAGCCACGCCCAGAACACTGCCCAGAACGATGCTGATCAACACCCCCAGAAGCCCAATGGTCAGACTCACCCTTGCCCCGTAAAACACCCGGGAAAACAAATCCCGTCCCTGCCGGTCGGTCCCAAACAGAAAGACCCCCTCCCCGTCGGGGGCGTCAATCCCAAATACATGGTGGTCTGTCTTAAACCCCAAAAAAGAATGCGCATCGCCGCGGGTCCAGGAAAATATGGGATAGCGCTTCGACGGATCTGTTACATAAATCTTGCGCCCAGACTCCGGTTCAAACTCCACCTTCAAACCATATACAAACGGCCTGAAATGAAATCCCTCGTTCGAAAAAAAGTGAATACCCTGGGGCGGCACAAAATCTCGTCCCACAAACCGATGGTCGACCCCATACGGGGCAAGAAACCCGGAAAACAGGGTCATCGCATACAAACACCCCAGCACCCCTCCTGCAAGAAGGGCCAACCGGTTTTGTTTAAACTTGCGCCACGCCAATTGCCACTGGCCGGCCGTATAAATACGCTCGGCCTCGTCGGGTGCAATCTCAGGTTGTCTGAACGCTTCCGCCATTTCTTATTCCAGTCGAATCCTCGGATCTACCCAGGCCAATAAAATATCGGCCAGCAAATTGCCCAGAAGCAACAAAATGGCCAGCAACATCAAAAATGTCCCCGCCAGATACATATCCTGGGTTTCCAGTGCCCGATAAAACAGCGGCCCCGTTGTGGGCAGGCCCAGCACAATGGCCACAATAATCGACCCCGATATCAGCTGGGGCATCTGTAGTCCCAAAATGCTGATCATTGGATTAATCGCCACCCGCACCGCATACTTATAAATCACCCACCGCTCTGCCAGCCCTTTCGCACGGGCCGTCGTAATATACTGCTCGTCCAAAACATCCAGCATACTGGTCCGCATAATCCGCATCAACCCCGCCGTTCCGGCAGCGCCGATCACCACCACCGGCACCCACAAATGGGAAAGCAAATCCCACACTCGCTCCAGGCTCCAGGCCGCATATTTAAAATCGGGCGAGAACAACCCCCCGGCGCTCCCGCCGAACCAGAACACCGAGGTGTACATCGCAACCAGCGCAATAATAAATCCCGGCACACACAACCCGATAAAAGCCAGAAACGTCAAAAAATAATCTCCCCAGGTATACCGATGCCGGGCCGAATAAATCCCGATGGGAAGGGCCACGAGCCACATAAACACAATTGCCCCCGACGCCATCAAAAACGTCAGCCCCAACCGCTCCACAATCAACTCGGACACCGGACGACGCCACTCAAACGAATACCCAAAATCGCCGTGCAAACACCCGCTGACCCAGTAGAGATACTGCTGCCAGAGTGGCTTATCCAGGTGATACTGACGCCGCAGGGTCTCAAACGCCTCCTGGTCAGCCTGCGAGTCGCTCTCGGCCAATTGCGCCTGCAACGAATCGAAAAAATCACCCGGCGGCAACTGGATGATTACAAATACCATGATCGAAATCGTAATCAAAGTCGGAATCATCCGCAACAGCCGACGCACGATATAGGTAAGCATAGCCCCCTCGCTAAGGAATCACTTTTTAATAAAAAACGTCTCCGGATTCAAATTTCCCGGCGTCATCACAATCCACGACGACACCGCCTCTTCGGGCACATTTCTGAAATTCTCTGCCAGCACCCCAATCCCAATGGTCCGCTCGATCAGCGGAATAATCCATATATTTTCGGCATGCGATTGAATCACCTCTGCCCACAGGGCCCGTCGCCTCTGGGCATCCACCGTCACCTGGAGCTCTTCTTCAATCTCCTGCAACCGTTTTACCTCGGGAGGCGGTTCCACCCCTTTTTTTCCGTCGCTCAAATACCACTCCGCCCAGTGATGGGCCCACTCATCCCACAAATTAGAGCCAAACCAGCGGTGTGAACTCACCGTTGGAAACACACATTCATAGCCCCAATTCCCGATCATATGCACGCCATTTTTGGTCACCCGTTGGAAATACAGGGTCCGCTCTTCCGGCTTCAGGGTCGTTCGCACCCCCACCGCCTCCCAGTTCGACCGCACAATCTCCAGCATATCCAGATTGGACCGCACCGTGGAACTGGTTTCCAAAATCAAACTCAACTGCTCCCCGTCCAAACGCAGACGATATCCCTCTCCATCCCGTTTGTCAAGACCCATCGCATCTAACAACGCATTGGACCGCTCCGGATCATAGGACCAGTGATCGGGCAGATTGGGCACTTCCACATAATCCGGCGAAGCCGGAAACAGTCCGATCTCACCCGGGCGGGTCAACCCTCTGAAACACAGCTTGCAGATCATCTCCCGGTCGATGGCCAGGGAAAGTGCAATTCGGAAGCGCTTGTCCTGGAAGACTTGCTGCAACACCAGATCACCCGGATACTGAAGGTTCAGCATTACGGCACTTCGGGATGTCCCTTCATACCGGATGATCCGATACCCCCGTTTGTTGGCAAATTCGGTGAGCAAATCGATATCCTGCACACTAAAGTGCCGGATCTGCATTTCCATCACCCCGCTCACCGCCCGGAAATTCAGCATCTCCTGATTCAAAAATATCTCCACCTCCACCTTGTCCAGATACGGCAACTGATTGCCCGCCGTATCCACTTTCCAATAATAGGGATTGCGCTCTGCCGTCAGATAATCTCCCGGTCTCCACTCCGTAATCTTCCAGGCCGAGATCACCGGCCGATCCGTATTAAAATCGTTGGCCTTTTCCTCAAAAATCGCATAGGAAGCCATCGTCAAATCATCGCTGCCAGAATCAGGCAGATACTTTTCCAAATAGTGCTTGGGCGCAAAAAATCCCGCCCGCTCGAAAACCAGCGGCCACTGGTGCCCCTTAAACGCCAGATATTGAATCGCCATTGGATAGGGCTTGGCAAACTGCATTTGCACCGTCCACGCATCCACTTGCGTCAATACCATGGGCACCCCACCAGGGCTCCACTCTCGCGGAATACCGGGTGACAAATTGAGATCTTGCGCGATTTTCTCCCACCAAAACATGATATCGTCTGTCGAAAACGGATGACCGTCCGACCACTTCAACCCCTTCCGGAGCCGAATCGTCAACACCCTACCGCCATCGGAGAACGCCCATTCCACCACCAGCCCCGGCACAATCCCGTCTTTGGGATTGGGTGCCCACCGCAGCATCTGTTCGTAAATACACCGGCCAAAGGCGTGAAAATCGCTGGTCCCCTTCATCATCCGCAACCACGATCCCCCGTATTCTCCCACCTCCTCCAGAGGCACCACCACCAGCGGTTCATCCGGCAACCGATCTTCAACGGGCGGCAACTCTCCCCGCCGGACCCGCTCGGCCAGCATCGGCGCTTCCCCAAATAGGCGAGGAAGGTCGGCATCGGCAGAAGAGATACAGAAAAACAGAGCACAAATGACCTTGAAAAAAGACCTCATGGAGCAATCCAATTCAGAAACCTCCCCTCCCTTCTTACCCAAGAGAAGAGAATCAGGGCTTTAGGTTAGACTTGACATTTCCACACCAAATACGATATTTGTATCCAAACGCAGATTCCAACTTCCAAGATAAGGAGGAGAACTTTATGGACAAACTCAGTCCACAGGTCGATTTCCGCCCCCGCAGCCGCCAGATCAACATGGGCGGCATGCGCTGGCTGCCCCGAATTTCCGACAAAGCCCGAGCCCACCTGAGGGGCACCATCGGCGACTACATCTACCCGTGAGGGGCCGACAAAAAGTTCCTGGAGGAACTCGGCATCTCACCGGAAAAATTCACGGCCATCGTGGAATCGACCACCACCGATGAAGAACTCATCGGAAAAGTGCGCCCCATCTGGGACAAAGCACACGCAAAATAAGAAATCCGGAAACACCGAAGCCGTCACGCAAACCGTGGCGGCTTCTTCTTTTGGGTGGAGATCGGCGGGGATCTGCGGCCCTCTGCGATCC
>JAPUJS010000512.1 GCA_027296045.1 bacterium
CCACCCCCTCACTCACCAGCCGGTCGATATTCGGCGTCCGAATATACTTATTCCCCAACGCACCAATCGTATCATACCGCTGCTAATCCGTACAAATCCACAACACATTGGGTCGACTATCTGACATCGTTCCACATCCTATCGCGGTGTTGAGAAGGGTTCTGTGGCTTCGTGTAGTGTGCGGTTGCCGGGAAGGGTTTCGTGACCCTTCGTGATCCCGCCTACCCATACGCCCCCTTATCATGTCGCCCCAAAAACCGTTGCATCCGTTTATCTGTCCCTTCCCACACATACTCCGGCATCCGGTAATCAATAAACGGATACAACCGTTGCGCAATAATCCGCTGGCTATAAACCACCGATCCCACATACCGCACCTGATCCGAGTTGTTGGGCGACCCCCGGTGCCAGACCTGATTGTGAAACATGTACACATCCCCCACCTCGGCAATCAACGACACCGGACCCTGCCCTTCAAACGTCGGATTCTCCTTCCGATTGGGCCGTCGCCCCGAAAACTGGCTCCCCGGCACCACCTCCGTGACCCCATATTCCAGCGCATCCGCCCGGCTCAAAGGAATCAGCACATTCAGCACAAAACACGGCAGCGGAATCCTCGCATCGTGGCGGTCCACGCCCTCCGGCAGTGGAAAATGCAACCGGTCGTCCACGTGCCACCCGCCCCCCTGTCCCGGCTCATACCGCAACGAATTTTGCGACATCATATGGCAGTCCTCGCCCAGAATCGCCTCCGCCAGACTCACAATCGGCTCCCGACAGATCAAATCTCGAAAGTTGACATCGTATTCATACATCCGCATCATGCTGGTGCCCCGAATATGATCCCCCGCTTCTTCATGCATTCGAGGATCTTGATACTTTCTCTCCATCAACTCCCGAAGGGTGTCCACTTCCTTCTGGGTCAACACTCCCTTCAGAAAACAATATCCATCCCGATTGAATTGCGACACAATCGATTCCGTCTGCTCCGCATCAAAAGGCCGAGCATCTTGCACAATCACGCTCTCTGAGGTGTACATAATATCCCTCGATCTGTAAATAGAAAAATCCCACGCACAGACTAAAGTAGCGTGGGACCGTTCAAGATTCAACGATTAATTTGGGCCTCCTCCTTCTGTAATCCATCCATCTCACCTCCCGAATGGATCAAGCCGGCACAAACTTTCCCGATCAGAAACGAATCCGCATCTCCTCCAACTCCGGATGTGCATCCCAGTGTTCCCGAATCCGCTGTCCCCATGTATGGATCACCCTGACAGGTCTCTCCTCCACAATCCGCCGCCGTTCCAATCCACTTTCAAAATCAAACAGCGTCTTTCGAAACTGCATCACCAACTCCCGCTTGTCGTCCTCATACGCAAGATTGCGCGTCTCTCCCGGATCTTCCTTCAAATCAAAAATCTGTTCCAGTCCAATACGCTCCGGATCGGGCCCTGGCGGCAACAAATCGTCTTCATTGCCGTAGGGCACATATTCACACACATATTTATACCGATCAAAAATCAGCGCCCGCCCCCAGTAATTGCTCTCCACAAAAGCAAACTCACGCCATGAAACATCCTCTCCTTCCACCAGAGGCCGCAAACTCATTCCCCGAACATCCTCTGGCGGTTCAATCCCCGCATAATCACAAACCGTCGGCACCAGATCCACACCCGACACAAAATGGGTCTCATCAAACACCCCTTTCGGAACCTCTAAATCACTGCCCAGCGTAGACACAATAAACGGCACACGAATACTCGCCTCATACAGCGAAAATTTCTGGAACATCTGATGCTGTCCGAAAGCCTCTCCATGATCTACGCTAAACAGGATCAACGTATTCTCTGCAAACCCGCTCTGCCCCAGCGCCGCCAGCACCAGACCAATCTCACGATCCACCTTCTCCACAAACCGATGATGGTGCCAGATAAACGTCCGCCATTGCAACTCCGACCACGTCTTCGTCGCCTGCAAAATCGGCCAGTGAATCAAACAGTCATCCACCCGCCGGCAGACCTGGTGCAAAACGGTCTCGCGTTCGTCATAGTCGAAGTTCTCCGGCATCGGCGGTAAATCTGCTTCCTTGAGCATCCCCCGCATCACCGCATCGGGCATCTCCTTCGTTTCAAAATTGTGCCCATATTCACAAATATCGTGCGGATTCACATACCAGACCTGTAGATAAAACGGATCGGATGCGTCATAGCGGGTCAGAAAATCCACCACCGCATGGGTGCCTGCCGAATCGTAATACTCTCCTCCCCCGGCCCCAACAGGTACCTGGCCGTGATACAACACATCAAAACTACTGTGCACATCCCGCCCAGGCACATGCCACTTATCACAGTGAACGGCTCGATACCCACCCGCTTTCAAAAGCTGTCCCAAATCGGGAATGTCTTCGTGCAAATGACCGCCATTGAACGGTGTACCGGCCTCCGATGTAAACCGGCCCGTCATCCAGCTTGTACGCGCCGGTGCACAAACCGGATCACTACTGTACGAGCGCATAAACGAAATGCCATTTTCGTGCAGCCGGTCAATATTCGGCGTATTCACATATTCATTCCCATACGCCGAAATCACATCCCAGGTATGCTGATCGGTATTGATAAACAGAATATTCGGTCGATCGCTCATGCCACATCTCCCAACGTGCGTGACGTCAACACCAGCGTCTGGAATATCGTCGACACGACAATTACGCGCCCCTCTCGATCTAACCACCAGTAAGAAGGCAAAGCCCCCTCCCCATAGACAAAAAATCCCGAAAGTTCCAACGCGCCACCATCCAGCGGCAACGTCCAATCCTCTAAAAACCCAATCCGCGAATCCGGTCGAATCTTCTCCAGATCCTCCAGCACAGTCAGCGACGCCTGCTCGCCCGTGCTTCTCAATTCATCGGCCAACGTAGGGATCACATCAAACAACGCCCAGTTACACGTCACAGGATCGGAACCCTCCACATCCCCAACCGGCAAAACCACATCATTGACGGTCAGCATAACCTGCAACCGATCCCCCTGCGGAACCAACTGCCCTGCACCCACAAACCGC
>JAPUJS010000513.1 GCA_027296045.1 bacterium
CCGAAGCCATGGTCCGATGATCGCTAACCACATTCTCTGGTCCAAACATCTCCCGGGCAATCCCCTGAACCAACTTCACCACTTCGGCGTCGTTGACAGTAGCAGGGGTGCTATAGGTCAATTCGAAAGAAAAGCGAACCCCCATCGAGGCGGCAATCCCCTGCCCAATTTCCTGAATCCGCTTGATTACCAGCTCTCGCACATCCAACGCATAGGTTCTTATTGTGCCGCGTAATTCCGCATGGTCGGGCAACACATTGGGCGCTTCTCCTGCTTGAAACTGCCCCACACTCACAACCGCCGTATCGATGGGGTTTACTGACCGGCTGACCACGGTCTGGAAGGCCGTAACCATATGACAGGCTGCGGTAATCACATCTGAAGAGCGATGCGGCGCAGCCCCATGCCCTCCCTCGCCACGCACGACAATGCGAAACACATCTGCCGAGGCAAGCACCGGGCCAGGTGAAATGGCCACTTTGCCAACCGGGGATCGGTTCCACAAGTGTACACACAGGGCTCGATCCGGGTGGGCCTTATCCAACAATCCATCGGCCAGCATCGCCCTTGCCCCGCCCCGCCCTTCTTCTGCCGGCTGAAACACGAAAACCAACCTGCCGGATAAGGTATGTCCAACTCCGGTCAACAGCTTTGCCGCAAGCAGCCCCATCGTGGTATGCCCGTCGTGTCCACAGGCATGCATCACCCCGGGGTTTTTAGAGGCGTAAGACACCTGATTTGCCTCCTGAATGGGCAGGGCATCCATGTCGGCTCGAATCAGTACTGTTTTTCCAGGCCCTTTTCCCTCCCAAATCCCGACCACACCCGTCTTCCCCACCCCCGTTTCCACATGGATTCCCAGGTTGCGGAGATAGTCGGCCACAACCCGGGCGGTTCGAGTTTCCTCAAATCCCAGTTCGGGGTTCTGGTGAAAATCCCTGCGAAGCACAATCGCCTCATCGCTCAGGGCAAGTGCTCTTTCTTTTAATCCCATAGGATGTATGCTCCTCAAACCAATGGTTCCGGGCTCTCATCTATAATTAAATTTTCCCAAAAAAACAACCCTTTTCCCCAGATTTCCATTTGCTATTCCTTCTGTCTTTTGTGTATATTTTCCAGCCAGCTTGCTCAACTTTAGCGTATTGAAAACCATTACTTATGCTCAGAACCCTTGTTTTCTACATCTTCTCCCAACTCGCCATCGGTGGCCTCCTCTCCATTCTTTCTGTTCCACCGGAAGCGGGGAAACGGTTTTTTCGTTTCTGTGGCCTGCTCAGCCTGTGTTTGCTGCTAATCGCCTTGGGCTCAGGACCCTTTCCGCTCGCCTTCTGGGAGACCGTCTTGTCCAACCCGGGCATCCCCCTTTCTCAAGCTTTCCTCATCCTAACGCTTTTGTTAACTTTGTTTTACGTCTTGGCAGTGGCTTATGAAAAAAAGCAGATGGAAAAGCCACTGCTTATACTGGCAAGTATTGTGGGCGCCTCTGCGCTTCTCATTGGCGGCTACAATAGCTTGCCCGAAATCTCGCTCTGGGGACGCCTGCTCACCGCCGTCTACTTCCTGTTGTCCGGACTTTTTCTCGGCAGCACCATTTATGCAATGATTCTGGGCCACTGGTACCTGGTGATCCCAACCCTGCCCATTTACCCATTACGCGCCTTAACACGGCTGATGATCTTTGCAACCCTGGGCAAACTCGTATTCCTGTGCCTGACCGCCTATGTATTCTGGTACATTGGCGATGCACCCATGCAGCAAACCCTGCTCTCCTTTGTCGGTATCGGCGGGATTTTTCTCTGGGCCCGCTTGTTATTTGGCCTCCTGGGCCCCTTGATTCTGTGTTATATGATCTGGGAAACGGTCCGCATTCATTCGACCCAATCTGCCACAGGCCTGCTGTATGTCGCAACCATCTTTGTCTTGTTAGGGGAAGCCCTCTCCAGGCACATTTTTTACACCTCATCCATTCCTATCTAAGCCATGAAGATCACCTTTGCTTGTCCCGAATGCCAGACGCAGGTGGTTATCGAACCAACCGACCCAACCGGGAGCCTCCCCTGCCCCGCCTGTGAGGGGGAGATCGCTTTTGCACCCTCGGAAAGTGTTCTGGCGCAAAACATGGTTGATATTTGTCCAAGATGCGAAAAACCATCCTTTTATATTCAGAAAGATTTCAACCAGAAACTGGGTTTAGGGATTGTCATCCTTTTTGCCCTGCTCGGTTTGATCTTTGTCTGGATGGATCGCCCAACCTACTTTTATCTCAGCCTGGGCGCAGGCTTGGGGATCGATTTCCTGCTCTACCTGATCCTGCCGGAACTCACCGTGTGCTATGCCTGTAAAACAGCCTTCCGAAACGCACGATTAAACCCCGACCACAAACCGTTTGACCTGCACATTGCAGATCACTACGACGGTCGTTCTCAAGGTTAGACGCCAAACGCACAATTTATGCCATGTATCCGATGTATTGACTACAAAAAGATATTGACGCTTTCCCCTTTTCAGAGTATCATAAACCTTTGAATAGGCCATCCCGTCGCACGACAGGATCGCTCCCAAGAGTCTGAAAACTGCGAAATGGCTGACACTGCCCAAAGTCTTGACGGACTAGAGCCCAAAAAAATCCTCCTGGCCCAATATGATCCGCAGGACAGGCGTTTCGCCCGGTTTTTTTTGGACCTTATCGGGGGCTATCAAGTCCTTGAAGCGGCAACCGGGATGGATGTCATCAAACTCTTGAAGCACAAGCCCGACCTCATTGTGCTCGATACGGCCGCACAGGGCAACTTTTTACGGGCACTGGAAATCATCCGTCGCAACAAGGTCTTGAAAAACATCCCCGTTGCCATTTATAGCAACGAACAAAAACGATTACCCGAGTGTATTAAACGGGGTGCAGACGGCTTTATTGTCAAACCCTCTCCTCCTGCCGCCTTTCTGGGTAAAGTCTGGAAATTACTGGGCTCAGAAAGCCAGAAAACGGCTACCGCTGTTGGATTTGCCAACAAATACAAACGAGACCTTCAGGAGATTGACAATCTTCCCACCTTGCCCACCGTTTATGCAGAGGTGGATCGTTTGTGTAAAAATCCTGACGTGAGTTCCGAGGAACTCTCAAAGGTCATTGAAACCGATCCTTCGATTTCTCTAAAACTCTTGAGCCTGGCCAACTCCGCCTTCTTCGGGTTCAGCCGCCAGATCAAATCGGTTCACGACGCCATTTCCCTTCTGGGCAATAAAACGGTTCAGAATACAATCTTAAATATCGCCGTTTTTGAAGCCACCAAAGGCCTGGACGGCTCTAAAGGCTTTGATAAAAACGCCTTCTGGCTTCACTCTGCAGGGGTGGGGTCGGCCGCTCGTGAGCTCTCTAAAAAACTCAAAATAGACCGCGAAGAGGCCTTCACGGCCGGCATCGTCCACGACATGGGCAAAATTATCCTGGATGCGCTTTACACAGATTTCTACGAAGAAGTTATTCAGAAGGTAAAAGGTGGAGGCATATCCATCTTTGCTGCCGAAGAGGAGATTATCGGACTCCATCACGGCCAGATCGGCAAAGAGCTCTGTGAGAGCTGGGACCTGCCGACAGAGCTGACCGAGGCCGTCTCGTATCACCATCGGCCCAAAAGTTCTGAGAAAGACACCGAAATCGCCTCTTTGGTCAACCTGGGCGATCATCTTGCCCGGAAGTTTGGTGTGGGATCTGGCGGAGATGACCTGGTCCCCGAACCGGCTCCGGGTGCGCTTCAACGCCTCAATGTCACGGTTGAGCAATTGGACGAATGGGAATCTGACATTCAAAAAGCGATCGACCGGGACCAATCCATCCTCTCGACTTTGAAAGGGTAAAGGACTCCATCGCATGGCAGACCAGGAAAGAGCAAAATCCGCCGGCAAGCCCAAAACCCTGATTGTAGATAGAAAGTTCAAACCCGAAGACCTGAAGATTCGTCGGCATCAGGAATATGTTCGGGACCTTGGCCAGTGCTTTAAGATTTTCCAAAAGTGGGGCTATGACATCATCTGGGTGGATAGCGGTGTAGATGCGATGAAAGCCCTCAAGTTGTATCCCGACGAAATCCGAAACGTCATTATCGAAATCCTTGTCCCGGGCGGCGGGATCACGGTTGCCCGCCTCATTCGCTTTAAGCCCGACTACAAACACATCCCGGTTTTTTTGATGTCGCTGCAGATGACCCAAAGCGACCTCGATGAGGGCAAAAGACTCGGCGTATTGGACTGCCTTGCCCGCCCATTTACAGACCTGGACCAACTGGAAGAACGGTTAAAAAAAGGGGCCGAGGCCCAGCTTGAAATCGCCGAAAGAGAAGCCGATGTCGACCCAAAAGAACATATCACCAAAGAGTTGGAAAAAATCCAGGGTCTGCCGGCCATGCCTACAGTGTACAACGAAATCGAAAAACTATCCAGAGATCCGGATTCCACCACCGACCAATACGCCGACGTCATCGAACTGGATCCAGGGATCACCGCTCAGATGTTCCAGTTGTGCAACTCCTCGGCCTTTTCTTTCAACCGCCAAATCACCTCCGTTGGCGATGCCGTCAATCTGCTGGGCCTGCAAACGGTCGTTGACTTTGTGCGAACCCTTTCGGTGGTAGGCGCTTTCAAGGGCAAAGCCGCTGCCTTCGACACCCAGGAATTCTGGCAACACTGCATTGCGGTGGGTGTTGTTGCCAAACTCCTGCATGACGACCCAGAAATTGGCCCCAAACTGGACACCGTAGGCGAAGACCCCTTCATGGCCGGCATGGTGCACGATATTGGCAAACAGGTGCTCGGTCATTTCTTTAACGAAATGTTTCAAATGGTGCTTGAAGAACTGAAAGGGGGGCAAACCATGTATGAGATCGAGCAGGATGTGCTGGGGATCACCCACGAGCAGGTGGGAGAATCTCTTGCTTCCAAATGGCAATTGCCTGAATATCTGGTGGACGTTATCGGAAAACACCACGAACCCGGCCCCGACTACAGCGATATGACTTATCTGATCCATATGTCGGATATATGCAGCAAACAGGTGGGTTATGCTTTTGCAGAACACCTGAAAGAATTTCCGCTCAGTGAGCCGGCTCTGGAAAAACTTGAAATGGATCAGGACACGCTTACAGAAATATTCAACAAACTGGAAAGCACTGTCAGAGCAGAGGTTACGGATATATTCGCGGCCATCTTCAAATGATCTCTGCCAGGCCCCCAAAAAAAAGGCACGGCCCATTGGGTCGTGCCTCTTTTTTTTGGCCATTATTTTTGGCCTGCTCTTGCCTCTTTGCGGCGCGCTTTCAAACGTTTTTTCCGCCGCTGACGTCTCCGTTTCAACTCTCTCCTTCTTTCACTGCACCCCATATGCATCCTTTCTAAAGATGAGGTTAATATTTGCCGCCAAACGCCAATCCCAGATTCAATTGCAAGGCGCTGTCTCTTTCATCATCGGCAATCACCAATTTGAACTGGGCGAACCAGCCCATGTTATCGCTCAGTTTCTGCTGATATCCAAACGGCACATTCAACGTGATTTTGGTCGTATTCGGGAAGGTTTGACCGTTTGCCAATGCGTCGAACCGGTGGAAGTGTACGCCAATTCCACCGCCGCCGTACCCGCGTGAATTTGCCCCTTCGTGAAAGAAATACCAGAATTCCGTGTTGGCAGAAAAAACCCTGGCATTGCTCTCCAAGACCACATCTGCACCGGGAACCAGCGTCATTTTCTCGAGCATAAACGGTCCCAAGACCAAATGCCCTCCCAAGACAAGACGGGCCGTATCAAATTGCCCCCCAACTTGCCCTCCAAAACCAAGTTGCTGTTGGCGTGTCAGGTTCAAACCGGCCTTGACGCCCAATTCTTTAAAGGACAACGCTTCTGCGGTGCCTGCAAATCCAACACCGAGCAACAACAGGAAAAATACCTTCAAAAACCGTCTCATGCCCGATCCTTTGGAAAGAGGGTTTCGATCGGCCGTCCCACCCCGGCCTCCGATCCTGGAATATCCAAATATAACTGAATCCGATGGACAGGTCAAACTATTCATACCACCATATTTAGAGAAGCTACAAAGGTCCTCCAGCCCGTCTCTCAGGTTTTAAACAAAAACTGGACCACATCTCCATCCTCGATCACATACTCTTTTCCTTC
>JAPUJS010000514.1 GCA_027296045.1 bacterium
GTCGGCCGACTATCTCATCGACCTAGGACCTGGTGCCGGAGAACGGGGCGGTGAGGTTGTTGCCCAGGGCACGCCCGAAGAACTCATCCAGAACAAGCACTCCCTGACAGGGGCCTATCTCTCGGGAAAAACACAGATCCCAGCCCCACCGGAGGTGCGCACCCCCACCGGCCATCTCGAACTAAAAGGCGCCGACGGGCATAATCTTCAATCGGTTGACGTTGCCATCCCTCTGGGCATATTCGTGTGTATCACCGGTGTTTCCGGTTCCGGGAAAAGCACCCTCATCAACCACACGCTCTACCCCGCACTTGCCCAAAAACTCCACCGTTCCACCCGGGAAGCCCTTCCGTTTGACGAGATCAAAGGGATGGAGAAAATCGATAAAATCATCCGCATCGATCAGTTGCCCATTGGCCGTTCGCCCCGATCCAATCCGGCCACCTACACCGGGTTGTTCACCTCCATCCGGGACCTCTATGCCCAGCTCCCCGAAGCCAAAGTCCGGGGCTACACGTCAGGCCGGTTCAGTTTCAACATCAAAGGGGGCCGCTGTGAAGTCTGCCAAGGAGGCGGGGTTCGCAAAATCGAAATGCATTTCCTTCCGGATGTCTACACCACCTGTGAATCCTGTGGGGGCAAACGCTACAACCGTGAAACGCTGGAAATCCGGTTCAAAGGGGCTTCGATTGCCGACGTGCTGGACATGACCGTTGAACAAGCCCGCACGTTTTTTCGCGATATTCCACAAGCCCAGCGCCATCTGCGAACCCTTTCCAATGTCGGCCTTGGATACATCCGCCTCGGTCAACCCGCCACGGCCCTGTCGGGCGGAGAGGCCCAGCGTATCAAGCTGTCTGCCGAACTTTCACGTGCCAGCACGGGCAATACCCTGTATATTTTGGATGAGCCGACCACCGGCCTCCATTTTGAAGACATCCGCGTTCTCCTTCAGGTGTTAGACCGCCTGGTCGACAACGGCAATACCGTCATTGTCATTGAACACAATCTTGACGTGATCAAACACGCCGACTGGATCATCGATCTGGGCCCGGAAGGTGGCGAAGGCGGCGGCACAATCGTTGCGACAGGTCCACCCGAAAAAATCGCCCAAAACCCTGACTCGTATACCGGTCATTTTTTACAAGAGGCCTTGATTTGATGATTCGAATTGACTTTGGCACCCTCTTCGAGTTCGAACAGGAAGACAAAAAGCGCAAAAAAGAAAACCGTCAAAAAATTGCAGATTTTCTGACACTCTGTGAAACCCACCGGGCAACCGTTGTCGAACAAAGAGACTGGCACACACGCGACCTGGTCCACTTTGTGGGCATTTCTACCTATCTGGTCTTCACCATCACTATTTCAGACCAGTATCTTGCAATCCAAACCAGCCAGATCCGTGAGAAATTCCAGACCTTCCAATGCGATTACGTATCCATTCCAGACCGCCTGGCCGTGTCCCTGGAACAACCACCCATCGAAAAAATGGACCTGCACGAAATCGTAGCGTGTCCCCATTGCGAAAAGAAAACACCCTATGATGGCTACATGCAGCACTGTGTACATTGCGGCAACAAGATGGACACCCTGATCAAAACCTGCACGTCCTGCAGCAATCACGTGGGCTATCATCCTTCCTTCAACTTTTGTCCTTCGTGCGGCACCGAACTCCAACCCCAAACCTATGAGGGTCCTCCGCTCAACGAATTGGACCCCAACAGCCTGATCTGGGGCATCCCCCTCGAAGAGACCCCGGATGAAGACCCCTTTTTGGGAGGCCCTTCGCTCAGTTAATAACAAAGACAAACAAAATACACGAAGCCCCGCCCGATGGAATCGAGCGGGGCTTCGTGTACTCTATTATGATAACAGGGCGTGAAAAATCAGGCCTACTCTTCATACAACAAAATTGTTATCCACATCCTTCAGCTGTGGCAAAACCGCATCTTGATCGGAAAGAATCGGATCCGAAATCGGCCAGTCAATTCCAATATCGGGATCATTCCAGATCACCCCTCGATTGGTCTCGGGATCAAACTCTGCCGTCACTTTATAGATAAATTCTGCCTCCTGGCTCATCACACAAAATCCGTGTGCAAAACCCGGTGGGATGTAAAGCATGTGATGGTTCTCTTCCGATAGCGTCAACCCCTCCCACTGGCCATAGGTCGACGAATTCTGCCGGATATCCACTGCAACATCAAACACCTCCCCCTTCACCACCTTGGCCAGTTTGCCCTGCGCCGTAGGATTCATCTGGTAATGCAATCCCCTTAAGGCCCCCCGAACAGAATGGGAATGAATGTCTTGATGGAATACGACATCGATCCCATTTGCTTCAAAATCGGATTTCTTATACGACTCCATTAAAAAGCCACGTCGGTCCTCAAAAACCTGCGACCGGATCAGAATCAGATCCGGAATCTTCTGCAAATGCTGAAACTCAAATGGCATAACCAAGCCTTCCCAATCTTTTGCTTATCTGTCATCGATTTGAATACTGTTTCTCGTAATACTCCCGGTAGCTCGCACTTTCCCGGATGTTCCGCCACCAGGCCTCGTTGCCCAAATACCATTCAACTGTCAACCGCATCGCCTCGTCAAAATCGAATTTCGGCTTCCAACCCAACGATTGAATTTTCGTAGCATTCATCGCATAGCGCATATCGTGTCCCGGACGATCTGCAACGTGCTGAATCAAATCTCCCGGTTTTTCCAGATATTCCAAAATCTTCTTGGCAACCGTAAGCCCATCGGCTTCGTTTTCGCTGCCCACATTATATGCCTCTCCAACAACACCTTGATGCAATACCAGATCAATGGCTTCGCAGTGATCGGTCACATAAAGATGATCGCGAATGGCAACACCTGCGCCATAAACGGGCAGGGGCAGATCGTCCAAAGCATTTGTAATATAAATGGGCACCCGTTTTTCCGGATACTGAAACGGCCCGATATTGTTCGACGCCCGCGTAATCACAACAGGCAAGCCGTAGGTAATGGCAAAGGCTCTGGCCATCTGATCGCCGGCAGCTTTGGGTACAGAATAAGGATTGCGGGGTGAAATGGGCGATTCTTCGGTCCAGGGGTCTTCGTCTTCTTCCAGGGACCCGTACACTTCATCTGTACTTACCTGAAGAAACCGTTCCACTTCATGCTCACGCGCAGCAGCAAGCAGGGTGTAGACTCCCAGTGCATTGGACCGCATAAACTCCTCGGCCCCCATAATACTCCGATCCACATGGCTTTCAGCCGCAAAATTAGCCACTAAATCGACGCCCTGCATCAGATAATTCACCAGTTCGGCATTGCAAATATCGCCCGTCACAAACTCATAGCGCGGACTGTCTGCCACATCGCTCAAGTTCTCCGGATTGCCTGCATAGGTCAGCTTGTCCAGGTTAATCACCTTGTAGTCTTCATACGTATTCAGAATATGGCGGACAAAATGACTGCCGATAAATCCGGCACCACCGGTCACCAGCATGGTCTTCAACTTCTACCTCCGCGTTAAAGAAAAAATTGGACTGTCAAAATCAAATACATACCGTAAAGCACAATCGAAAAAATGCCTTCCCCCCTGGCAAGCTGATGACGGGTTCGCATCATCACCAGCATCGACACCACAATCACCAGCATAACGGGAAACATAAAATGGGTCACCCGTGCGCCCACCACCAGGGGGTTCACCAGCGCAGAAGCACCGGCAATCCAGCAAATATTGAGAACATCGGCCCCCAGAATATTGCCCACCATAATCTCACCGTGGCCTTTTCGGGCAGCCGTCACGGCCGTGGCTACCTCCGGCAACGACGTCCCAAAGGCCACAATGGTCAACCCAATCACCGCTTCGCCCACATCAAAAAAACTGGCAATCACCACCGCCGCATCCACCAGAAAATGGCTGGAAATCAGTACCCCGATCAGACCCACGACAAACCAACCCATCAGAATACCCAGGCCCTTTCCGGCAATGGCCTCTTCGATATCTTCCAGTTCATCCTCCCCATCTGCCGACCGCTTCCGGCTCACATAGACAAAAACAATGTAGGCACAAAAAAGTGCAACAAGCACCCCGCCTTCTACCCGCCCCAACGTGCCATCAAAGGCAAAGGCGTAGGCAATGAGCGACACGGTCACCAGAAAAATTCCGGTTGTTTTCAACAAATAAGGATCAACCGCAATCGGGCTGGATGCGACCAAAGCCCCCAACCCGAGGGCGACACCGTCATCCACAATCACCGACCCCACCGCATTGCCCAGGGCCATTTCCGGGTGTCCGCTCAAAGCAGACATAATAGAAACTGCCAGCTCCGGTGATGTCGTCGCCAGACTGACCAGCACAATCCCAATGAGCATCTTGGGAATATTCAAATATTCGGCAATGCCCACAGCCCCATCTACAAACCAATCGGCGCATTTGCTCAAAACAACAAAACAAACCGCCAGAACCCCCAGCGCAGCCCAGATACTCACGCCTGCCTCCCAGTCCAACCTGATCGGGCCGCCGCCATCCCGGCAACGGCCCTTTCCTGAAGCCTCAAATCACGAAAATTTCGCTCGGCCGATCCTGCTCGGCCACCGTTGTCATAAAATGGCGAACCCCAAGCGCATTTAGAACCGCCCGACAGACGCCTTCGGCCAGGTCCGGCCGATTGGTCCGATCGCTCAGGTGTGCAAGCACGGCCTGTTGCAACCCCTCTCTGGCCAGATCGCCGATCACCTCGGCCGCCCGTTCGTTTGACAAATG
>JAPUJS010000515.1 GCA_027296045.1 bacterium
TCAACTTCCTGAACTTCTGGTCACCTTTAATTTGGACCGGCTTATCAAAACTTGACCGGAAACCGTACCTGTTACTACTTATAGACCCTCATTGATTCCCATTTCTCATTGTTACTTTTGATGTTACACATTCATAAGTAAATATTACAAAAACGCCTGCCATACAAGCAGGAAGTCGCTGGTTCGAGTCCAGTACTGCCCACCATAAAATTCAGAATAATAAGGGCTTACGAGAGAAATCCGTAGGCCTTTATTGTGTGAAGAGCGCCTGCTTCCAGGCAGGACGCTCTTGAGGATAAATTAGGACAATACCCCGTTAAAACGGCTGTTTATGTCCGTTCGGGTCAAATTGAACTTCATAGATTCCCCATTTTTATTGTTCCATACAATGTTACACAATGCCAACAGCCTACACTAGGAAATTCCAGGTTGACGGCGTATTATATGACTATTCGATAGTCTCTATTGATATCCATTTTGGTGTTACTTTTGGTGTTACATTTTGTAAATTAGGGTTAGGGCAAAGTCGTACGCTGAAAATGACAGGATTACCTCTCAGAAAGGAAAACTCGGTCGTGGCAAAAAAATCAGAGAAAGATGAAGAGCGGGAGTATCGCATCTCCAATGAAATCATCGTTGATGCGTATGATGATGAAGAGCGGGCAGCGGGGTGGTATTATTATCTTGAAGAAACGCTGCATTTCCCATTCCTGACCACGTGTATTGCCTACCGGGCGATTTCTCCACTGAGGGTAAAAGACGAAGTCGAGGCGATCGACCTTGCCCCTTATGAGGAGTGTGAACACGAAATCTTCGTGATGATGCGATGGGACAGAGAAGAAGGCTTGGGCGTGCCCCTGTCTCAGCTAAAAGTGGTTCACGGCGATGAAGACACCCGGCAAGCCGTTGAAGACTGGAACTACTGGATCCGTCAGGGATACCGGTATTGAAGTACGATACAGGATCTTCTGCGATGCCACTGATTCGATGCACCCGAAGTTAATTCGATCCGTGTGTTTGATGGCGCAGGAGGAACGTTTCATGCCGCTGCATATCGAAAATGAGCAATTATCCGTGACCTTGCAGCCGGTCAATGCAACACTGACGGTCACCGATAAAATCTCCGGACGAGTCTATCAACAATTGGAGGCATGTGGCAACGAGTTGGGGCGGGAAGCCACATCGGTGGGTATCCGCTGTGCGTTCTGCACGCCCATATATCGTGGCATTTGTACGCAATAAGCGGGATGAAAGATACGCAGCGCTGGTGGCTGATATCGTTCAAGCTTCGGAGAATAGAATGATGGTTTGTGCCATTAAGAAATCCGCTAGAAAATCATTACAGGCCTGTATAGGTCGCGCCTTGGCCGGAATTGATCCCCATTCGATCATTGATGTTCGATTTGACGAAGATAACCATTCGCTGTGGCTGGAGTTCGGCGATGGGAAAAAGGCAGTGCTGGATTGGTCTCGCTTGGGGTTGAGCGACATTGAGCCGGCGCTCATACCATCCAGTGCAGCTATTGGGGAGGATCTGGACGCGATTCAGGTGCTTGGAGAGGATGGCAGTCTCTTTGATATTGACTCTACTGCTATCCGGTCTCTTGTGGATAAGGAGGTTGCTTCTCGTATTAATCGGATTGCATTTGAAAGTGCAGAACATGTAGGCCTTCGTATCCAAAACAAGCGCAAGAGTCTGGGCGTCACTCAGAAAGAACTGGCAAGGCGAAGTGGTCTGGAGCAAAGTCTGATTTCGAAGATGGAACGGGGCAGACATCAACCTCGGTTCACCACGCTCTCCAGGTATGCAAAAGGGTTGAAACTCTCCGTGCCTGATCTTCTGGCCTAGGAGCGATCTGGGATCCAAACATCCAGGCAAATGGGCCAAACGAATGCTGGCTTTGATGGAGAGTCGTGTTGTGATCGTTGAGTTTTTTGGCCATCTGTGGTATATTTTCTGGATCCATAGAACCAATCGCGTTTACCAAGAATGAACATTTGTTGTACATAAGAGGAGTCACGATGGAACACCCTGACTGGACAACAGCCGATTCAGTCAAAGCCAGCCAAATTTGGGAGGCATATCAAAAGCAACATGATCTCTCCGATCAGATTGGTCAAACGGCAGGCATTGACCCCCAAAATGGACGTGTTTGGTTGGGTCAATCGATTCGAGATATTGTTGAACAAAGAGATGTAGCAGGTCTCCATTCTCCCCTCTTTTTCGAACGGATTGGTTCCGAGAGCTATCTCTATAAGGTCGTTATTGATTCGGGGGACGGTTTCGGTTGATGGTGTGCCGACAATCACCCTGTCCATTGCAGGCCAGGATTGGACGGCTACGGTGGATACGGGTTTCAATGGCGATTTGGAATTAGCGGAAGAATTGCAGGATTTGTTCGATGCCCGATTTGTCGGTCGGGTTTTTTTTTGCTGGCCGCTGACCGTTGCTGACCGTTGTTGCTTCATTATTCAGACGGTGGAAGCACATATCCCAGTTTTCTCAGCCTGCTTCGAAAGATCGTTTCCGATTTCACCGGCACAACAATGTGGGTTTCTCCGGCAGGCAGGCAGAGATTCTTCAGACTGCTGTCATGGGCGATGAGTGTTGCCACGGCAGGGTCGGCCACTTCGATGAGGCGTGCGGTTCCCAGGTCTTTCAATTGCTTGATTTTGCCGACGATGTCGCTAAAGAAAATGGCAACGGTCTCCGGCAGTTGGCCGCCGCTTCTGGTTTTCAGGAAGGTTTCCATGTCGGCGACCGAATGGCCCGCTTCAACGGATTTGAGGAGCTGTTCGGATTGAATCTTCCAGATGGCGTCCGAAGCCTGTTTGGCGAACTGCTCCAGGACAATCCGGTCCGCCGGTTGGAGGGGGCCCGAGGCGACCACGTCCAGGTTGGGGAGTACGGTAAAGATTTGTTGGATCTCAATCGACGAGGGCGTGTAGTTTTGCCTGCGGCCCAGGCACCAGGCACCCAGATTGTTGAGGCGGAAATACATCAGGCCGTCGTAGCGGCTCAGGGCATCCAGGTCGTCGGCCCCCCAGAAGTCCGCGTAGTCGTCCCGGATGTTCGATGGATAGAGATAGGCAAGGTCGATGAGTCCCAGTGTGGCGGCGTACTCGAAGAGGAAGACCATCATGTAGCGGGAGGCCAGGAGGGCACCACCGCCGTCTAGTTGGCCGTACTGGTGTTCTTCAATGTAGAGTTCCCACGGCTCAACGGAGACTTCCAGGAGGATGCCGGAAGCCCGCATGTAACGGTAAAATTCATCGAAAGCGACCCATCTGTTCGGCGGGCATTTTTTCAACACGCCGACAACCGTTTTCCGCCGTTTGGCAGGCGCGGTGAGACCTCGTTTGCCCCTGCCGGTCTGGCCCCGAATGACGTTGACGCGGTTGAGTTCGTCCAGGAGCGTGGTTTTCAGCCAGCGGTTCCAGGCGGTTTGGAGGGTGCTATGCGGCGGTGCAGTAAGGGCTTTTCTGCCTGTAGGACTCAACTGGAGTTTGGTGCCGGAGATCCTGGTCAGGCCTGCCGCCTGAACGATGAGCGGCCAGGCAAAGGCTTTGATGGGGCGGGGGTCGGTCTCATACGGTTCAAGATCCTCGTTCTCCGGATAAAAATCGCCTCCCAGGAGCATTTCGGTAACGGCTTTGATGGTTGCGGCGGTGGGCCGCCGGGTTTTGGCGCTTACCCGGACTTTTCCCGCGTCGATGAGGCGTAGGACGGCAAGCAGGTCATGCTGGGCCGCGTGTTCGGTATCGTAGTGCAACAGAACGACGTCTTCCGCCGTCTCTTTCCGTTTGTATGTTTTGGGATCAAAAGTGTAATACGATACGGTCACAGTTTCCGGATGGGTCTCCAGCGTTTCCAATTTGATCGAGGGTGGTTTGGGCACGAACGCCTTCAAAAGCGCTTTCAGATCGGAGGGCACAGCCCTTGTACGGTTGTTGCCCCGTTCCAGGATAAACAGGTTGAGCAGGGAAGGCTGCCGGATGCTGTAAGACCACCTGTCGCTTTCTCCCCAGTTGGGATCTTCGCCGTATTTATACCCAAAGGCACCCGCGTCGAATGTCGGAGCGTAAACAGCTTCGGCCACGGCCTTCTGCTGGATGCCATCCAGATTTCCCCAGTGCGATTCCAGGTGTTTCGCATTCATCATTTCCCGCAGGATAATGGCGATAAAATCACCCTTACGGGTAGGCATCCGTTCGGTC
>JAPUJS010000516.1 GCA_027296045.1 bacterium
GCTCGAACTTGGATCCATTAAAAAAACGCATCCGACAGTTATTATCTCGATCCGAAAATCCACAGAAATCTTTGCCCGAAGGGGCTATCGCATAACATCTGGTATCAACCCAACCGCACGGGAGAGTCTGCTATGCAAGCCATTGTGTCCGAAGTCCCAACCGATACCACTCCTTTCAGATCGCCGATCCGGGACCTCTACCATTCCGGTCTGCGCCGATACTTGAGATCCGATCGGATTCTGATCGACCTCAAGGCGCGTAAAAAAGAGGCCGCAATCCGGGAACTCACGTCCCTCCTGGAACCTGAAGTGCCCGACCTGCGGCGTTTCCTCTCTTCGCTTTTGCAAAAAGAAGCGCGGTTTGGCAGCGCCGTGGAAAAAGGCGTGGCCATCCCGCACTACCGGGACGACTGGGTGAGTGAACCGGTCGTGTGCCTGGGCATCTCCCGTGAAGGAATTGCGTTTGGGAACGCCCCCGAGCCGGTCCACATTCTGGTCCTGATCGCCTGGCCGCTCCGTCACCACCAGGTCTATCTCAAGACCGTCGGTGAACTGGCCTGGCTGTTTCACAATACGTCTGTGCGTCGTCTGCTTATGCTGGCCGAAAGCTCCGAAGAAGCCCTCGAAATTCTGAGCCAATGAAGCATCAGCTGCTCCCTCAAAGCGCGAGGCGAACAGCCTTCCCCTCTTTCGCCGACTGATAGGCTGCCTCACTCACCGCCACCTGTGCCAGCCCCTCGCGCAAACTTGCCCCGGGCGCAACATCGGTTCGTCCCTCCCGCACACAGGTCGCAAAATGCGTCCACATATCCGTCACCTGCTGTCCCTCCCCCGTCCACTCCCCTTCCTCCAGATCAATCGGTGACTTATCTTCGTTGAACCCCTGGTGTTTGACAAATCGAATGCGCCTCCGATCCACCGCAGAAATATTCCCCCGCAGTCCGGCCATCTGAAAAATATTCTGCATCTTGATCCCTGCCATACTTCCGGTCATACACACAATCTTCCCCCCTTCACACCTGGCCAAAATATGGGCAAACTCCACCGCTCCCTTGTCGGGCTTAAACAACCCGCACTGCTCGTGCGCCATCACCTCCACCGGCGATGCGCCGGTCCACCACAGCGCCAGATCCATGGAATGCGAAAGCGCATCCAAAATCCCGCTATAATGCTCGGGAAAAAAATATTGAGGATTAAAAAATCCACGTTGTAACGACACATGGGTCTGCACCAGATCAATTTGCTCTGCAAGCGCCTTCATTTGCTGGGCAAACGGCGTAAACCGCGACTGAAACCCCACCATTGCCACCACCCCGTTCTGTTCTGAAAGTTCACAGATCTCTCGCCCGGTTGCCAAACTGTCTGCATAGGGCTTCTCCACCAGAAACGGCTTTCCGGCAGCCGCTGCATCGCGCATCACCCCTGCATGGTGTCGGGTATGGGTTGCAATCGACACCGCATCGATATCATTTCGATGAACCACCGCCCGATGATCCAGCGCAAAATCCACCCCAAATTCATCGGACGCCCGCTTGGCCCGTTCCTCATCCAGATCACACACCAGCGCCAGCTCAGTCTCTTCACACTTCAAAATCTCTCTCGCATGTGCCGGACCCCGCTGCCCCGTCCCAATCACTGCTACGCGAACCTTATCAGCCATATCGCCTCCTTTTGAACATACACATCTGCTATTCGAACTCCAAAATAACAGCAAACCCGTGCCACTTCAACAAAAAAAACCCGTACACTTCCCCGGCTGAAAAGTGTACGGGCCTTTCCTGGCTGGACATCGCTCTTTTTAGAGGATATCCCCTTCAAAATCTTCCTGTTCTTGAAGGCGTTTCAAACCTTCCAGGATCGCCAACTTGATCTCCAACGCACCTTCCAATTGATCCCGCTCCTGTTTCACCGACGCCTCCCCCAGAGAATACCGATTCATCAGCCCCCCAAACCGTTCCATATCCTTCATCAATTGTTCCTGTAAATTTTCGATTGGACCACTGTTCACAGTGTCCTCCTCTCGTGTTTCTCCCCTGCGGGAAACGTCCTTATAACAGAAGTTGGTTCGAACCTCAAAACAAAGTTGCTCCAGTTCACCCATCAAATATTGAATGTAGTTCTGGGCTGCACCGAATTCTTCCTGGGCGGCTGTTAACACAGCCAGCTGGTTCAGATCATGCACAATTTGTTGATGTAAAGTCTCTGTCGTAGACATCTCGAACTTCTCCCAAAAAGGTTGGCAAGATGTGTTTGCTGGATGCCAGAAGGAAAGAGCATTTCTCGTGCCACTTATACAGACATCACCCGAAATTTATTTAAATTTAAACTTAACAAATGCTTGCATCGCACAATAAATCCTGAATAGTTCCTACCCATCTTCTTCTGACCATCCAAAAGTGCCAAATCCGCCACAATTGTTGTTTGGAAAGCGCCAAATAGGGGCCTGGAAACCATTCGAAACAAACCTCTAACAAAATAAGCTTCAAAAGCCCGGCAGATATTGAATATCGCCGAACTTTCCATTTTTCTTTCCCTTGTCAAACCCAGATTTCTGGAACCGATTTTCAGATTGACAGGAACAAATATCAAGCCCTATATTACGGTCAACCATCCATTTATGGAGAAGCCAGCCAATGGAAAAAGGCACCACGCTCACCCGATTTATCATTCAAGAAGAACGACATAATCCCAAAGCTACGGGCGCGTTTACCGGACTTTTGACCGAGCTGACGATAGCCGCCAAAATCATCTCCCGAGAAGTCAACAAAGCCGGCCTAGCACAACTTTTGGGCATCACAGGCAGACAAAATGTCCACGGCGAAGAAGTGCAGAAACTGGATGAGTTTGCCAATACTACGATCATTCGCACAGTCGATCATCTGGGACACCTGGCCGGCATGGCCTCCGAAGA
>JAPUJS010000517.1 GCA_027296045.1 bacterium
GGACTGGTTGCCCATGCTGGTTGCCCGATTGGCTGGAATCCCGGTGGTGCTGACCATACACAACGTTTTCCCCCACGACCGCGCCGAGCGGGAGGTCACTGGCATGAACCTGGCGCTCGACTTGATTTACCGGTCTGCCCATGCCCTGATTGTCCACGGAGATGCCAACCGCCGAGAACTGCTGGACTTTTTCCCCCTAGACCCCTCCCGGATCGTCGACATCCCCCACGGCGACTACCAGTTTGCCCGGCAAGATCAGACCTATTCTCCTTCGGAAGCTCGAGATCGTCTGGGTCTGCCTCAAGAAGCGCCTGTTGCGCTGTGCTTCGGGGCCATCCGGGAGTACAAAGGCATCCACCTGCTCATCCCCGCTTTTGCTCGCGTCCACCAGAACTTGCCCCAAGCCCGACTGATGGTGGTGGGCAAGCCCGCTGGAACCGATGCAGAAACGTACAGTCGGCTGATCCACCAGCACAATCTGGAAAACGCCGTCCTTTTTAAACCCGAATATATAGATCTGGAGGAAATCGGCCTCTATTTCGCTGCCGCTGACCTGGCCGTCTACCCGTACCTCAAGGTCTATCAGAGTGGTGCCCTCCAGTTGGCCTACGCCTTTGGCAAACCCGTCATCGTCACCGCCGTGGGTGCCCTCCCGGAAACCGTGGAAGAGGGTCTCAACGGACACATCATTCCCCCCGGCTCCATCGATGCCCTGGCAACGGCCCTCGAAGCAAGCCTTTCTGCTCCCTCTGATACCCTTCGCCAAATGGGACAGCGGTCCCTTGAACTAGCCAGGACCCGTTATGGATGGCCGGAAATTGCCCAATCGACCCTTCAGGTCTACAGACAGGTCGTCCGGGAGGCGCAGCATCGCTGAGCATGCCATCAACATCTGCTATGTCAGCCCGCCGGGTACCATCGGAGGCGGCGAGGTCAGCCTGCTTCATCTGGTTGCTAACCTATCCCAATCCGGATATCGACCCATTGTGATTACCTATGGCACCGGAGACCTGGTGGATCGCCTCCAGGAAAATGGGATTGAAGTTCACACCTTTGAGCGGGGCGGCCGTCTCTCCGAATTGACCCTGATTTATCGGTTGGCCGCCTTTTTTAGACGTCGACGCATTCGGATGGTCCATGTTAACATGCTAGACATCCGGGCAGGACTGGCCGCCCGACTGGCGAGCTGCAAACTGGTAGGTCACCTTCGTGTGATCTTTCCAACCACATGGGTAGATCGACTCTTCGTACATCTCTCCCACCGCTGCATTGCTGTTTCCGAAGCCGCTCGAAAGATTTTTGCTTCGGATGACAAGAGCCTCTATCACAAATTTGTTGTCATCCCCAATGGGGTTCACCTTGGGTCTTTTTCAGCGGCCGATCTCAAAGGCGAACTGGGGCTGCCCCCACAATCTGTGTTGATCGGGGCGGTAGGCCGCCTGGACCCCTTTAAAGGGTTCGAGCACTTTATTGGCGCTGTCCCCTCCATTTTGGTCAAAATCCCGGAAGCCCGATTCCTGATTGTGGGACGCCCGGGCAACGAGCACGAATAACACTATGCCGAAACCCTGAAGGCCCAGGTCGAGCGCCTGGACCTGAACGGGAAGTTTTTCTTCCTCGGCTTTCGCCCCGACGGCCTCTCGATCATTGCCGGTCTGGATATCCTTGTCGTCCCTTCCGTCATCCTGGAGGTCGACGGCCAACCCCTATCAGAAGGCTTTGGTCGTGTGGCTGCCGAAGCAATGGGCGTGGGCACCCCGGTGATTGTCAGCGATGTGGGCGGCCTTCCAGAGGTGGTGGGCACAGAAAACGCCGGGCTTCTCGTCCCTCCTGCAAATGCCCAGGCGCTTGCAGAGACCGTTACGGACCTCTGCCAGAACCTGCCCTTGCAGAAATCACTCGTCGTTGCAGGCAAAAGCCGTTTCGAACGTTGTTTCACCATCAACCGACACGTAGAGGCCATAACGAATTTCTATGCCTCCATTTTCCAAGCACCCCCTAACCATCGGGATTGACGGCCGCGAACTCTATCCGGACCTCCCGACGGGCATCGGCCGGTATTTGCGGAACTTTCTGGATGCAGCCGTGCCCGCCTATCCGGACTGCCGGTTCATTGTCTATGGCAATCAACATACGGCCCTGGACCTGCAGGCACCCAACCTCAGCCTCAAAATCATTCCCGAAACCCTGACCTTTTGGTGGGACCAGATCACGCTTGCCCGCGCCCTCCGACAGGACAACGCCGATGTCCTCCTGTCTCCATATGAAAAAGGTCCTTATGTCGCTCCCTGCCCGGTGGTATTGACGGTGTACGACCTCCTCTTTTACGACATCTCAGACCGGGGCCCATTTGGCACCTGGATCTATAATGCGGCCCACCGAATCCTTCGTGGCCCCCTGATCAGGCGTGCAGCTCGCGTGATCACCGATTCTTTATATTCCAAACACGACATCGTCCAAAAATTGAACGTCCCGGAGCAAAACATCCGTCCGGTTCCTATCGGAATACCTGACAGCTATCGCCCCGTTCGGGATCAGGCCAGAATCGAGGCATTCAAAAAAGCCCATGACATCAAGCTGCCTTACCTCCTTTACGTGGGAAATTTCAAACCGCACAAAAATGTGCCCCGCCTCCTGGAAGCCTACGCAGGTTTGCCCGAAGCCCTGCGGTCGGACCATCTATTGGTGCTGTGTGGCAGAAAAGACCATCACCGGGAAGCCGTCCAGGCACAAGCACAGAAGTTAGGTCTTACGCCCCACCTCCGTTTTCTCGACTTCGTGGATGATGCCGACATGCCGGTGCTCTACAGCGGCGCTCGGCTCTTCACCTTTCCTTCACTTTAT
>JAPUJS010000518.1 GCA_027296045.1 bacterium
GGGGGCGCCTTCCAGTTGCTGATTTTCGGATTCGAGAAAGCGGGCTTCGGCCAGGGCGTCGTCCGTGCGATTGTACTGGATTCGTTTTCTGGCTTCTATGGCATAGTCTGTGAGTGGGTAGGTGTCGATGAGCTTTTGAAACGTTTCCCTGGCCTCGGTTTGGTTTTCGAGGCTGTCGGCCTGAATCACGCCAATGGAAAAGAGGGCTTTGGGGGCATAGGAAACATCAACCGTATCTGCCACGGTGAGCGCACGGCGATAGGTCACCAGGGCCGAGTCGAGTTCGCCGAGACGGAAGAGGTAGAGCTCGGCCAGTTCAAACATGGGGGGGAGGCTGCGTTTTCCGCCTTTTTCTTTTTCGATCTGCTTGATGTAGCGTTCGAGTGCACTCAGGTCTTTGCCGCGTTGGATGGCCTGTATTGCGGCATCGGAGGAGCGTTTTTCACGGCTGGCCTTATTGAAATAGTCTTTGGCCTGGTCCAGGTCTTTCCGGTATTTCTGTTCAATCAGACCCATGCGATAGTAGGCTTCCGCGCTGTATTGGGTGCGGGGGTTGTCCTTGGCAATCGCTTCATACGATTCCAGGGCCGCTTCGTGTTGGCCCAACAGGGTGTGGAGATTGGCCTGTTTGATCCGGACCTCGGGGGTGTAGATTTTGAGCCGTTTGATTTTCAGGATACGCTCGTACATCTGTTGCGCTTCCTCTAGCTTTCCCTGCAATTCCAGAACTTCACCCATTCGAGCCCGGGTTTCAAAGTTGATTTTTGTGGAGGGGCGCGATTTGAGGGCGTGTTGATAGGCCTCTAGGGCTTTGTTGTAGTGTCGCAGGTAGAAATGTCCGTTCCCAATGCCCCGCCAGGCCTGTGCCTGGAGACTATGCTTTTTTCCCAGTGTATTCCGCAGGTCCTGATAGGCCTCAATTGCGTCTTCATAGTTTTCTTCGGCAACCTCAATTTCGGCCAGGGCCAGCCGGGCTTTTGCCTGCAAATCCGCATCTCCCCGCTCGCCGACGAGGGCGAATGACAGCCGGGCTTCGTTCAACTGTCCGGAAGCCCAGTAGGTCAAGCCCTGCCAATACAGGGTTTCGGGAATCAGGTCGCTTTGCGGGAAGTTTTCCTGCATCTCCTGAAATTTGGTGAGTGCATCGCCGTAGTCTCCCCGCCAGTAAAAGGATTTGCCGATCATCAGGATACTGTCGTCCACCCACTTGCTGTTGGGATGCAGCTCGATAACTGCCGAGGCTTTTTTGATGGCGATCATATAGATCTGCTTGTACACGGCCGGTGTGATGCGGCTGCCCGGGGTTTCGGATTCCAGACGTTTGAGATCGGCGAGGTGGTATTGTTTTCGAGCGTTGAAATAGGTGTTGTAATAGACGCTATTACAAGACACGGTGCCAAGCAGAAGAAGGACGAAGGACAGCTTGATGTAACGGATAGAGATCATGGTATTTGGAGTTGGGCGTGAAATTCTTGGAGCGACCGGATGCGGATTGCTTTATTTTTTTTCAGGGATTCAATACCGGCCACTGCTGCTGCTGCTCCGGCCAGGGTGGTGGTATAAGGCACGGCGTATTGTACGGCAGATCGGCGAATTTCGTGGTCAAAGGCCTGAGTTTTTTCGCCTGCCGGGGTGTTGATCATCAACGAGATGGTGCCGTTTTTGATGGCATCTACAATATTGGGGCGGCCTTCCTGGATTTTGAGAATGGTTTCTGTCGGCACGCCTTGATCTTGTAGATAGGTGCAGGTGCCGCGCGTGGCCACCATGTGAAAGCCCAACTTAGAAAGGCGTTCTGCAATCGGAACGACGGCTGCTTTGTCTTTGTCATTGACGCTGATAAAGACCGTGCCTTCCACGGGCAGTCGAACGCCGGCACCCAGTTGGGCCTTTTGAAAGCTCATGCCAAAGTCGGTATCGATGCCCATGACTTCGCCCGTAGATTTCATTTCCGGGCCCAGGAGGGTGTCCACACCGGGAAACTTATTGAATGGCAGTACTGCTTCTTTGACGGCAATGTGAGAGATCACGATTTCTTTTGGAATGCCCTGTTTTTTCAGGGTGTGACCCACCATAGCCCGGGCCGCCACTTTGGCCAGGGGAATGCCAATGGCTTTGCTGACAAACGGCACGGTGCGTGAAGCTCTTGGATTGACTTCGATAATATAAACGGTGCCGTCCTGAATGGCATACTGGACGTTCATCAGGCCGGAGACATTCAGGGCCCGGGCCAGGTCGTGGGTGTGCTGACGTATTTCGCACAGGTTTTGGTCCGAAATCATATAGGGTGGCAACACGCAAGCGCTGTCTCCTGAATGAACACCTGCGCTTTCAATATGTTGCATAATTCCGCCGATGATGACGGCGGAAGGGTCGGCCACGGCGTCGACATCAAACTCGTGGGCATCTTCCAGGAAACGGTCGATGAGAATGGGGCGCTCGGGTGAGGCCTCCATGGCATTGTGCATATAAGAGAGCAGGGCTTCGCGTTCATACACAATGGCCATGGCTCTGCCGCCGAGCACATAGGAGGGGCGGACCAGGACGGGATAACCGATATTTTTGGCGATGGCGACGGCTTCGTCCACACTGACCGCCGTCCCGTTTTCGGGCTGGCGAATGCCCAGTTCCTGGATGAGGGCACCAAAGCGTTTTCGGTCTTCGGCCAGATCGATGCTGTCGGGAGAGGTGCCAATGATCGGGAGTCCGCCCCGTTCCAGGTCGCGTGCCAGGTTGAGCGGGGTTTGTCCGCCGAACTGGACAATGACCCCGTCGGGTTGTTCCAAATCGGCGATGTTGAGCACGTCTTCGGCAGTGAGGGGCTCGAAGTAGAGTTTGTCGGAGGTGTCGTAATCTGTGGAGACGGTTTCTGGGTTGGAGTTGACCATGATGGTTTCAAAACCGTCTTCTTGGAGGGCGAACGAGGCATGGCAACAGCAGTAGTCGAACTCAATGCCCTGACCAATGCGGTTGGGACCGCCGCCCAGGATCATAATCTTTTTCCGGTTGGACCGGATGGCTTCAGAAGTACTTTCGTAGGTGGAATAGTGATAGGGTGTGTAGGCTTCGAATTCGGCGGCACAGGTATCGACGGTTTTATAGACAACTATGACGCCCAGTTCTTTGCGCAGGGCCCGAATGGCCCATTCGTCGGTGTGCCAGAGGTGGGCGAGCTGGCGGTCAGAAAAGCCAAAGCGTTTGGCTTTCAAAAGGTCGTCCCGGGAGACGCAGGATTTGAGATCGTCGAATGAGGGCTGTTTGGTTTTGGTCATTTTCAATTTGGAGGATCAGGTGATTAATGCCGCCAATTCTCTTTCGACTTCCACAATTTGGCGCATGTTTTCTAAGAACCAGGGGTCGATCTTTGTGAGATCGTAGAGTTCCTGGATGGAGAAGTTGAGATCAAGAGCGGCTTTGATGTAAAATATCCGTTGGGAGTTGGGAACACGCAGGCGATTTTCCAGTTGGTCTCGGTCCAGGGTCTCGATATCGAAATCTTTGCCATCGGCCCCAAAACCCGCTCGCCCGATTTCAAGCCCGCGAAGTCCTTTTTGAAGGGCTTCTTTGAATGTGCGACCGATGGCCATGGTTTCGCCTACCGATTTCATCTGGGTGCCCAGGAGGTCCTCTGTTTGGGGGAATTTTTCAAAGGCCCAGCGCGGGATTTTGACCACGCAATAGTCGATGGAGGGCTCAAAGGAGGCGGGGGTTTCGCGGGTGATGTCGTTTTGGATTTCGTCCAGGGTATATCCCACGGCCAGCTTGGCAGCGATTTTGGCAATGGGGAAGCCGGTGGCTTTGGAGGCCAGGGCAGACGACCGGGACACCCGGGGGTTCATTTCGATGATGACCCGCCGCCCGGTTTCTGGATGGACGGCAAACTGGATGTTCGAACCGCCCGTTTCGACTCCGATTTCCCGGATCACGGCCAGAGCGTCATCTCGCATGTCCTGATATTCTTTGTCGGTCAGGGTTTGGACAGGCGCAACCGTAATGGAGTCACCCGTATGAATGCCCATCGGATCGAGGTTTTCGATGGAGCAAATGATGACCACGTTGTCGTTGAGGTCCCGCATGACCTCCAGTTCGAATTCCTTCCATCCGATAATGGATTCTTCAATCAAGATTTCGGAAGTGGGTGATAAGTCGATCCCGGATGCGGCTGCCCGTTCGAATTCTTCCATGTTATAGGCCGTGCCGGCCCCTGTGCCACCCAGGGTATAGGATGGGCGAATAATGGCGGGGAATCCGATTTCAGAGACGACTTGTATGGCTTCTTCGAGGGTGTAGGCAAATCGGCCGTGGGGAAAATCCAGGCCGATTTTTTTCATGGCATTCTGGAATTTCTCTCTGTTTTCGGCTTTCTCAATGGCTTCGGGTTTGGCGCCGATCATTTCGACTTCGAATCGATCGAGTACGCCGTCTTCAACCAGTTCCATGGCCACGTTGAGGCCCGTTTGTCCGCCCAGGGTTGGCAACAGGGCATCGGGACGTTCTCTTTCGATCACAGCAGCACAGATGTCCCGGGTCACCGGTTCGATATAGGTACGATCGGCCATTTCGGGGTCGGTCATAATGGTTGCCGGGTTGGAGTTGACCAGGACGATTTCAAACCCTTCTTCCCGAAGTGCTTTACAGGCCTGGGTGCCAGAGTAATCAAATTCACAGGCCTGACCAATGACAATGGGGCCAGAACCGATGATCATGATTTTTTGAATGTCTGTTCGTTTGGGCATGGCTTAGCATTCGATGGTGCATTGCGGGTGTGGGGTGCGATTCCTATGCGCTCGTACGTGGATTCATACAGAGGTGTAACCGGCCATAGAAATGCCTGTGACCTCCACGGAGGGACCACAGGCATTTGAAAATTATCGTGAAGACTGTGTGTTTAAACATTCTGGAGTAGCACAAGATAAATGATCAGGAGCACAAAGACCAGGGCGACCACATAGGACACTTTGAGCACAAGGTCTTTGAACGTTCTCTGGCCCGAAGGCGCTATGGGCATAGCCATTGGGGGAAGGGGGTCCTGTGTTTGTCTGGGAAAGCGTTCTTTCTCGATCAGATCGACCAGTTTGGGGTCGCATCCTCCGATGGCCCGGAGAATCAGGCGTTTGTTTCGCGCCACTTTTTCGGCCAGTTGTTCCCGGGGCGACTTCAGGGGATTGTCTTTGGGAAATAAGTCCTCGGTTTCGTCGCCTTCCTGCTGATCTTCAATGAGACTTAATGCTCGGGCCCGCGCCAATTTTTCGGCCAGGGCATGCATCTGTTTTTTGTTGTGTACGTTTGCTCGAATCACCCGTCCGCAGGTTTCGACAAACCGATCCAAATTGGACCGAATGTCTGATTCGCTGAGTCCGAGAAGATAGGATTCTTCGATGATTTCTTCAATATATTCGGTGTTCATGAAACGGATCCATCTGTTGTCGGTTTGTGGGGATACAATTGAATATAACGATTTTTGTCTAGATTTGCTCGAATCTGTTGTTCGGCAACCGGGAGTGTGTGGATGAGGTCTCCTGCAATCATGCCTGCCTGACCGTGTGTTTCAGAAGCGATATCTCCAGCAAGGCCGTGCCAGTAGACGCCCAGACAGGTTGCCTGGACCGTATCCAGGCCCTGGGCAAGCAGGCTGGCAATCAGACCGGTGAGCACATCTCCCGAGCCGCCAGTGGCCATTCCAGCATTGCCGCTGGGATTGACAAAGGCTTCGCCTGAGGGGGTCGCGACGATGGTGGGTGCCCCTTTTAAGACAAGGGTGACACCGATTTGTGTGGCCAGGTTGCGTGCCGCTTCCAGGGGGTTTTCGAGGTGTTTCTGCCCGGTCAACCGTTTGAATTCACCCGGGTGGGGTGTTAAAACCAAGGGGGCTGAACAGTTTTTCAGACAGTCGACATTTCCCGCCAGGGCATTGAGGGCATCGGCGTCCAGGACCGTCGGCACCGCCAGGTCGGGAAGCAGGCGTTTTAGCAGTTGTCCCGTTTCTCGATGGGTGCCCAGTCCGGGACCGATTGCAACGCTGTTGGCATTTTGGATGAGGCGCTGGATTTCACCCCGTGCCCTGAGTGACAAACAACGTGCGCTGCGGACTTCCGGCAAGGGGCGCGTCATGGCCTCGGTGACCTGGACCTCCAGGATGTCGTTGAGGCTTTTCGGAACGCCCAGTATAACCAGCCCGGCACCCCCTCTGAGGGCGGCTTTTGTCGAAAGGACGGCGGCCCCGGTCAGCCCGACCGAGCCGGCCAGGATGACGACTCGTCCGCAATCTCCCTTGTGGGCATCGGGCGCTCGGTCGGGCAAAAGGGCGCTCCCGCCGTGTGCCGCAATCAGATGGGTTTGAACACCTTCGGCTTCGACCGCTCCGGCCGGAATGCCGATATCGACGAGGTGCAAAGAACCACAAAATGCTCGACCAGGGTGTATAAAATGGCCCCTGCGGGGCTGTCCGAACGTGACAGTGGCCCTTGCCTGAGGGCAGGGGCCACCGGCCTTGCCGGTGTCGGCATTCAAACCCGAAGGCAAGTCCACGGCGACCAGCGGACAAGTCGCTTCGTTCAGGATGTGGATCGCATCTGCAATCAACCCCCGGGGGGTGCCTCGAATGCCTGTGCCGAGCAGGGCATCGACCACAAGGTCAGCCCTGGCAAGGGCCTGACGGATTGCTTCCAGGGATTGGGTTGTTTGGACCGATTCAACTTTTAGAGGCTTCAGGAGATCCAGATGGTATTTTGCATCGCCTTGAACGTCTTCTGTTTTGGCAAGTAAAAAGAGGCGAACCCGAGCGCCGTCCTGGTTCGCCAGGCGGGCGACGACAAATCCATCTCCGCCGTTGTTGCCCTTGCCGCACAGGATGACCAGGTTTTTGCCCGAAACGCCTTCCAGCAAGTCCCGGAGGACCCGATATACCCCCCGGCCTGCTGTTTCCATTAAAATTTCGCCGGAAATACCCCCATCGATAGCCCGACGGTCGATGCGGCTCATCTGAGCGCCGGTGACCAGGTCGGTGTGTGCCTCTTTGGGAGATTGGGACATCGGGTGCCTGTCAAATTGCCTGGATTCGCTTTAAGCTGCCTAAAAATACACGAATCGGAGGGTCAACGCAAACGCTTTTTTGGACAGAAAGATTTCCCTGTAAAAAGGCGTCTATACCGGGGCTCCGGAGGATTGATTTGGGTGGAAAAAGTGTAAAATAAGGCTAAAAAGTCATCGGACCGCCGTGTTGAATCCGGACAAATTCCTTGACACATTTTGAGGGCTTTTCTATTTTTCAGTGGAATTGCAAGTTACGATACCGGTGGGGTGCGAGAGCGGTTGAATCGGGCGGTCTTGAAAACCGTTGACCTTCACGGGTCCGTGGGTTCGAATCCCACCCCCACCGCCATCCACTTGTTCCTCGGTTCTGCCTATAGGGCGCGGATCGAGTATGTTGTTGAACCATTTTATCTTGCGTTTACACCCTGTTTTTGTTAAAATTTACAGTCTATTCAACGCTTTTTCCTAAGGAGAGGTGCTGGAGTGGTTGAACAGGGCGGCCTGCTAAGCCGTTGTAGGGGGTAACCTCTACCGAGGGTTCGAATCCCTCCCTCTCCGCCAGAAATTTAATGTTCCGGGTTTCGGGTTGAAGACCTTAATAAGACCCGGAACCCGGAACTGGTTTTTTACAATGTCCGATACCGTTCTCAGATTTGCACCTTCGCCCACGGGGGGATTCCACGTGGGCAATGCGCGTACGGCGATTTTTAATTACCTGTATGCCCAGCACTATGGTGCCCGGCTGTTGTTGCGCGTGGAGGATACGGACCGGGAACGGTCGACGGAAGACGCTTTGAAAACCATTTTGGACGGGCTATCCTGGCTGGGCGTTGCGTTTGAGGGAGATCCGGTTTTTCAGTCTCAAAATGGCGATGCACACCGGGCTGCTGTGGCGCAACTGCTGGAAAGCGGTCATGCGTATTATGCGTATGAGACGCCCGAAGAGCTAAAAGAGATGCAGAAAAAAGCCCAATCCGAAGGGCGTCGGGTGCAATACAATCGGAATTTGACGTCTGAGCAGCAGGCGGCTTACGAAGCGGAGGGTCTCCCGAAGGTGGTTCGTTTCAAAATTCCGGAGGGCGAAACAACCTGGGACGATTTGATTCGGGGCGTGCAGCGGTGGGACAATCGGGAAATTGAAGATTTTGTGATCCAGCGGGCAGATGGGAGTCCGGTGTATCATCTGGCGGTGGTGGTGGACGATCACGATATGAGTGTGACGCTGGTGATGCGAGGCGCGGACCATCTCTCCAATACGCCCAAGCAGATTTTGTTGTTCCGGGCGCTTTTGTGGGATGTGCCGGGATACGCGCATTCGACGCTGATTTTGGGATCGGACGGGAAAAAGCAGTCCAAACGCCACGGTGCCACCACGGTTATAGAATATAAAGAACAGGGCTATTTGCCCGAGACCATGTTTAATTTTCTGGCCCTTTTGGGCTGGGCACCCGGTGGTGGGCGGGAAGTGTTTACCCGGGAAGAACTGGTGGAGGCGTTTTCCATTGAAGGGTTGTTGAAGAAAGACGCTATTTTCGACCAAAAAAAGCTGGAGTGGCTCAATGGGGAACATTTGCGGGCCAAGCCGGTTTCCGAACTGGCCGAAGAGGCGTTTGAGATCTGGAAGGCCAGAGGCTGGATTACGGATGGAGATGTGGAGAATCGCCGCGAGGAATTGACCCGAATCGTAGGCCTGTTCCAGGATCGGGTTCGGACGGTGCAAGATTTTGATGGGGCCGGATACTTTTTTCAAGAGCCCAAAGAATACGATGCCAAGGTTCACAAGAAACATTGGAAGGCCGATACGCCGGAGCGGATGCAGATGTTGATCGATCGGCTGAGGCCCCTGGAGGCCTTTAGCGAATCGGAAGTGGAAGGCGTGGTTCGGAGCCTGGCCGGTGAACTGGGTTTATCGGCATCCAAGCTGATTCACCCGACTCGTCTGGCCCTTTCCGGAGTTGGGTTCGGACCGGGTGTATTTGAGCTGATGGAGGCGTTGGGGCAGGAGACCTGCCTCCGCCGGTTGCAAAAGGGGCTTGAGGTGCTCGGTCAAAACGCTTAGCTTTTTTTACGAAAATTGCCCCTTCGTCTAATGGCAAGACATACGGCTCTGGACCGTGTAATCGGGGTTCGAATCCCTGAGGGGCAACCATTTTTGATTCGCGCCTCTGTCGTGACACGCGGCAGGGGCGTTGATACTTTAATGAAAGATACAATGGACGCGACCAAGGCAGATTCGCAAGCGGATGGGAACGAAAACGCTGCTTCCGATTTTATTCGAGATATTGTGCGCGAAGATCTGAAGAGCGGGAAGCACAAGAAAATTGTCACCCGGTTTCCTCCCGAGCCGAATGGCTATTTACACATCGGACACGCCAAGGCATTTTGTCTGAACTTTGGTATCGCTGAAGAGTTTGGTGGGCAGTGCAATCTGCGCTTCGATGATACCAATCCAGATCGGGAAGACACGGAATATGTGGAGTCGATCCAGGAAGACCTGAAGTGGATGGGCTTTGACTGGGGCGATGGCCTGTACTTTGCCTCAGACTATTTTGACCAGCTTTACGATTTTGCGGTGGAACTGATTCAGCAAGGCAAGGCCTATGTCTGTGATTTGAGCCCGGAGGAAATGCGTACCTATCGCGGAACCGTAACGGAACCGGGCAAAAACAGCCCCTATCGCGACCGGCCAGCAGAAGAGAATCTGGATCTTTTTGAGCGGATGAAAAAGGGAGAATTTCCGGAAGGGTTGCGCACCTTGCGTGCGAAGGCGGACATGGCATCTCCAAACATGAATTTGCGCGATCCGGTGATGTATCGGATCAAGCATGCCACGCACCATCGGACGGGCGACAAATGGTGCATTTATCCGATGTACGATTGGGCGCACGGGCAGTCTGACGCCATTGAGCAGGTGACGCACTCGTTGTGCAGTATCGAATTTGCAGATCATCAACCGCTGTACAATTGGTATATTCGAGAACTGGAGATTTTCCCCTCTCGTCAGACTGAGTTTTCACGACTCAATATTACCTATACGTTGACCAGCAAACGGTTGTTGACACAACTGGTGGATCAGAAACGGGTGGACGGATGGGACGATCCCCGAATGCCCACGCTGTCGGGGATGCGGCGGCGGGGGATTCCACCCGAGGCGATCAAGAATTTCATCTGGCGTGTGGGGATGAACCGGCGGGATACCACGGCGGAAGTGGATCTGTTTGAGTTTTATATTCGCGAATATTTGAATCAGCATGCCCCCCGGGTGATGGGCGTGATTCATCCGCTGAAAGTGGTGATTGAAAATTATCCGGAAGACGAAGAAGAAACATTTGAGGCGATGATCAATCCGGAAGATCAGACGGCCGGGCATCGACAGGTGCCGTTTTCGCGGGAGCTGTATATTGAGCGGGAAGATTTTATGGAAGATCCGCCGAAGAAATTCTATCGGCTGGCCCCCGGACGAGAGGTACGATTGCGAGCGGCATGTTATATTACCTGTCAGGATGTGGTGAAAGATGCAGATGGAAATGTGGTTGAACTGCGGTGCACGTGGGATCCGGAAAGCCGGGGTGGATCAACGCCGGACGGGCGCAAGGTTCGGGCGACGATGCACTGGGTGTCGGCCCAACATGCGGTGGAGGCAGAAGTGCGATTGTTTGACCGGTTGTTTAGGACACAGAATCCTCAGAAGGTGGAAGAGGGGCAGGATTTTATGGCGAATTTGAATCCCAATTCGCTGGAGGTGCGTCCGACCTGTTACGTCGAACCGAGTGTGAAGGACGCGGTGCCGGGAAGCGTATATCAGTTTGAACGATTGGGTTATTTCTGTGTGGATTTGGATTCGACGGATGAAAAGGTTATTTTTAACCGAACTATTACGCTGCGGGATACGTGGGCTCGGATGCAGCAACAGCAACAGCCGAAGAAAAAGAAAAAATAGATCTTGCTGCCCCCTCGTCTAACGGCAAGACACCGGCCTTTGGCGCCGAGGATCGGGGTTCGATTCCCTGGGGGGCAGCCAAAATAAGCCCGGGGTGATTTTTATCCTCCCGGGCTTTGTTCTGGTTGATGAATGTATCAGGCTTTTATATATTGGCGGTGGGTTGATTCATAACAAAGCTCAGGATGGAGGAAGTCCCATGGCAATTGAAGGAAAAAATGTGATTGGTTTTGGTTCTACAGGTGAGGGGACCTATACGTTTCGGGCGTATAATCCGACCCTTGGCGCAGAGGTGGATCCAGAATTTCACGAAGCCTCGCCGGAAGAAGTGGAGCGGACGATGCAGTTGGCCGAACAGGCGTTTCACATCTATCGCAAGATGCCGGCGGCGAAACGGGCAGACTTTCTGGAGCGAGCGGCGGAGGAAATTGAGAATACTGGTGAAGCGTTGATCGAGCGGTGTCAGGTAGAGACTGCGTTGCCAGAAGCGCGGTTGATCGGGGAGCGAGGGCGAACGGTAGGGCAGATCCGGATGTTTGCAGACCTGATCCGGGAGGGATCGTGGGTGGATGCGCGGATCGATCAGGCCGATCCGGAACGTGAGCCATTGCCCAAGCCCGATACGCGGTTGACACAAATGCCGGTGGGCCCGGTGGTGGTGTTTGGGGCCAGCAATTTCCCCCTGGCATTTTCGGTAGCCGGTGGCGATACGGCCTCGGCCCTGGCGGCAGGGTGTTCGGTGGTGGTGAAGGCACATCGGTCGCACCCAGGCTCTGGGGAACTGGTGGGACGGGCGGTTCAAAAGGCGGCGGAGGCAACGGGGATGCCGGAAGGGGTGTTTGCTGTTTTACACGGGCGAGGGCGTAAGGTGGGCGAGGCACTGGTGAAACACCCGGCGACAAAGGCGGTCGGGTTTACGGGGTCACAGGCGGGAGGACGGGCTTTGTTCGATCTGGCAGCAGCCCGGCCCGAGCCGATTCCAGTCTATGCGGAGATGGGGAGTTTGAATCCGGTATTTGTGTTGCCCGGGGCATTGGCCGAGCGAGGGGAAGCGATTGCAGATGGGTTGATGCAGTCGGTGACGCTGGGTGGGGGGCAGTTTTGTACCAATCCGGGGTTGGTGCTGGGGCTGGAAGGAGCGGATCTGGATCGGTTTTTGGAAACCGCGTCTGGTTTGTTTGCCGAAGTGGCGCCTGCGACGATGTTGAATGCGGGTATTTGTGAGGCCTACCACGCCGGCGTGACGACCCTGGAGGGGGCTTCTGATGTGCAGGTAGTGAATAAGTCCGATACGGCACCCGACCCGGGACGGACGGAGGCGGAGGCGTTTGTATTTTCGACGGACGTGGAGACATTTTTGGGCAATCCGGATTTGAATCACGAGGTTTTTGGGCCGTCTACCCTGGTGGTGACTTGTGGGTCCAAAGCAGATATGGAACGGGTTGCTCGCGGGTTGGAAGGGCATTTGACGGCAACGTTGCACGGGACCGAAGCAGATATGGCCGACCACCAGGAATTGATTTCGATATTAGAACAAAAAGTGGGGCGGTTGCTGTTTAACGGATTTCCAACGGGTGTGGAAGTGTGTTCCTCTATGCACCACGGCGGTCCGTATCCGGCCACGACGGATGGGCGGTCGACATCGGTGGGGACCGCGGCGATTTTCCGGTTCTGCCGGTTGGTGTGCTATCAGAATTTTCCACAAAATGCTTTGCCGGCCGAGCTTCAAGATGCCAATCCACTGGGCATTTGGCGGCTGGTAGATAACAAGCGGACCCGGGACACGATTTAAATTTCACTTGATTTTAATCCATTTTTGCCGAGTATAGAGGTAAGGATTTCCTGTGATTGGTTTTTTTTAGATGCTTGACTTTTTCTTTGATTATTGTAAAATAATAGAGAATAACTGGATGTGGTGGCTCTCCCAATTCATTATTAATTGTTGTTTTTCTTAATTTTGCCTGGGGAGGTGATTTTTTTGGCCGAAGAAGAAGAAGAACGTGAAATACCCGCGCGGCAAAAAATCGCTGTTTTGATGATCTCGCTTGG
>JAPUJS010000519.1 GCA_027296045.1 bacterium
CGTGGAAAGCGGCCAGGTTCTCTCCCCACAGCAAATATCCCATCAGAAAAATCAGGTCTTTTGAAGGCCGGATGGGCAAAAGCCGATCTGGAGAAAACAGGAATGAGATGTCTTTTGCAATCGCAGCAGTATCCATCAACATGCTCTGATCGTCCCAGCCATCCCAGAATTGGTGGGTATACAGATTTCCGAACCCGGCCAGGGTTAAGAGGACCATCAGCACGCCATAGATCCAGTAGGTGCGAGGCGCCCTCCCGATTTGGAAGATCGGAATCTTGGGCATAGGATTCACCTCCTGGATACTCAGGATAACACCAATAGACATCCTTAGCACGGTTTATTTTTCAATCTTCAAAAAAGAATGCCGAAGTCCGTGTGGACTCCGGCATTTTCAGCAAGCAGATGGGATTTTAGTTTGCCGTGACGGCAACCAAAACCTGACGCTGTTGTGTATCAGATCTTTTCATTTTAGGCGCAAGGCTTTGTCTGCGTGGTCGCTTGATCAGTGCTATATCCAGCACCTCGTCCATGTTCTTCACAAACACCAGCCGCAACGCCTTTCGTACCGCCTCGGGAATTTCCCCCGCATCCTTCCGATTATCCTCCGGCAAAATCACCGTCTTCATCTTCGCCCGGTGTGCAGCCAGCACCTTGTCTCGCATACCGCCAATCGGCAATACCTTTCCACGCAACGTGATCTCGCCCGTCATCGCCACATCGTTTCGAATCGGTCGATGGGTGAAAATCGATGCCAGAACAGTCGCCATGGTAATCCCTGCCGAAGGACCGTCTTTGGGCACCGCTCCGGCGGGCAAGTGAATGTGCACATCCCGTTTCCGATTAAAATCATCTCTCAGACCCAGTTCTGCCCACCGAGACCGCACATAGGTCATCGCCGCTTCCAAAGACTCTTTCATCACATCACCGGCCTGACCCGTCAACTTCAACCCACCCTTACCGGGCATCAGCGATCCTTCCACAAATAACACATCGCCGCCCACGGGGGTCCAGGCCAACCCGGCCGCAACGCCCACTTCAGGCCCGGCTTCGGCCACTTCGTGTGAAAACCGCTTTGGCCCCAGATAATCGGCAAGATCTTTTTCCCGGATTCGGATCTTGCGCCGACGGCCTTCGGCAAATTTCCGGGCCACCTTTCGCAGCACCGTGCCGATCTCCCGTTCCAGATTTCGCAATCCGGCCTCCCGGGTATAGTGTTGAACAATGCTCAAAATAACAGCCTTGTCGATAGACACCTTCTCCTTGCTCAACCCATGCTCCGAAAGCTGCCGTTTCATCAGATACCGACGCGCAATTTCCACCTTCTCCGCCTCGGTATAACCCGACACTTCCAGAATCTCCATCCGGTCCATCAAAGCAGACGGAATCGTGTGCAGTGTATTGGCCGTTGCAATAAACAACACTTCGGACAGATCAAAGGGAACGTCGAGATAGTGGTCCACAAAACTATTATTCTGCTCTGGATCCAGCACTTCCAAAAGCGCCGCTGCCGGATCGCCTCGGAAATCGGTGCCCAGCTTGTCGATCTCATCCAGCATAAATACAGGATTCTTGGTCTTGGCCCGCCGCAACCCCTGGATAATCCGCCCCGGAAAAGCGCCAACATACGTTCGACGATGGCCTCGGATTTCCGATTCATCTCGCACGCCACCCAGAGAAATGCGGACAAACTCCCGGCCCATCGCCCGTGCAACCGATCGCCCAAGGGAGGTTTTGCCCGTACCCGGCGGCCCCACCAGGCACAAAATCGGTCCCTTCATATCATTTTTCAAATGCCGCACCGAAAGATATTCCAGAATCCGTTCCTTGGGCTTTTCCAACCCGTAATGATCCGCCTCCAAAATTCGATCCGCCTTCTTCACTTCCAGGCGATCTTCCGTTCGCTTATCCCACGGCAATTCCACCAGCCAATCCAAATAGGTGTGTGAGACCGTATATTCTGCGGCTGCCGGCGGCATATTCTCCATGCGCTTCAGCTCATTTTCGGCCTCCTTCCGCACATCCTCCGGCATCCCCGCCTGGGCGATCTTGTCCCGAAGTTCATCCAACTCCGCCGCCTCATCTGCTCCCTCTCCCAGCTCTTCCTGAATCGCCCGGAGCTGTTGGCGAAGAATATATTCTCGCTGCGCCCCATCCATCGACTCGGCTGCCTCCGAACTAATTTTGTCACGGATCTTCAAAATCTCAACCTCTCGGTTCAAAACCTTATTGATTGCTTCAAACCGTTTTTGAAGATTCTGCTCGCCCAGCAAAGCCTGTTGTTGCTCGAAATCCAAATTCAGTTGTGAAATCACAAAGTCGGCCTTCTGGTCCAGTTGAGGAAGGGTATCGATCACCGCAGCCACTTGCTTGGGCACATTGGGCGCCAGTGAAATAGCCTTTTTAAACAAACCCAACACATTTCGCGCAAGCGCTTCCATCTCCATCGAATTCTCAACCCGAGATTCTAACTTCTGAACCTGGACCAGCGGATGGGGTGTCTTCTGCAAAATCCCCTGAAGCTTCAGCCGGGTGAGTCCTTGCACCAAAACTTGCAAACGCCCATCGGGCAACCGGACCATCCGTTCAATCTCCACCGCCGCGCCCACAGGATACAGGTCTTCGGCACGGAGGGCTTCCGGATCGGACCCCTCTTCCACACCCGGCTTCACACCAAACAAAGCAACCGTCTTATGTCCGGCGTCCACAGCCACGTCTATAGCCCGAACAGCGTGTTCGTCTTCAATGAGCAAAGGCGCCACCATCAATGGATAGATCACCACCTCACGGGTGGTCAACAAAGGGAGTTCTCCTGGAAGTGCAAAAGGCTCCATCGCCCCATGAGAAGGTTTCCGGTCTGTCATAACACGCGCTCCTTAGTTCTGGTCCGCTTTGCGAACACAGGGGATAAAAATATCCAATTTTCTCGAGAGCAGATCTTTAGTTTGGTCAGAAAAAACAGCCACGTAACCTTTTAGCAAGATATGTACCCCGGTCCTTTAAAAATCATAAAATATATAAAAACAGTATTTTAAATAATATGAAGCCAAATTCCATCCACGAATTATTCCGGAAAAAGATTCAAAATCGACAGGTTCCGCCAAAATGGCAGATACATCCATACCAAAGGATTGACTTCCGACACCCAGACCTGCTCAATTCAGATTGAAAGAATCCAATAGATTGTATATATTCCCGTCCTCATCGCCTCACCAATGGAGTTTTAACCCATGTCTTCTACCTACGATGTTCTCGTCATCGGCGCCGGAATCAACGGCCTTTCAACCTGCTACCACCTCGCCGGGATGGGTGTATCTCGAATCGGGCTGATTGAACAGTTTCAACTGGCGCACAACCGGGGTTCTTCCCACAGCCATTCCCGCATCACCCGAAGCGCCTACGTCAATGCCCACTATGTTCGCCTGATGCAACTGGCACACCATCAGGAATGGCCCCGCCTGGAAAAAGATGCCGACACCCAACTCATTTTCCCCACACCGGGTTGCTTTTTCGGACCGCCTGGAAGCAAATACGAAAGCTATGCCAAGGCCGTTTCGGAAGTCGGCGTCGATGTCGAACCCCTCACACCCGATGAAGCCCGAAAGCGGTTTCCCCAGTTCCGCTTCGAAAACGCCGCTGGCGTTTTGCACGATCGCACCGCCGGTCTCGTTGCCGCCGCCCGCACCATCGACGCGCTCATTCGGCTTGCCCGTCAAAATGGGGTGGACATCCACGAACAAACCACCGTGCAATCCATCCATCCCGAGGAATCGTCCATCACCGTCAAAACCGAACGCGGCATCTTTCAGACCGAGCGCCTGATTGTCACGGCCGGTGCCTGGATCGCTCGCCTTCTCCCTGTCGTCAAACCCCGGGTCACCGTCGCCCGTCAGACGGTCGGCTACTTCAAACTTGCCGGCAACGCCGAAACCTATCAGGTCGGCTGTTTCCCTGTGTGGGGCTACTTCCTGAAAGGCGAAGACATCGAGTATTATGGCCAGCCTGAATTCGGTTGTGAAGGCATCAAGGTCGCCCGTCACATTACGGAAGGCGTCGACGACGACCCCGATCAGGTTTCCGATACGCCTCCCCCGGAAGCGGTCGAAGACCTCCGCAACTTCCTGGCCGCCCAATTCACGGCCCCGGTCGAACGCTTCGTACACGCCGAGAGATGCCTGTATACCAACACCGCCACCGAAGACTTCATTCTCGACCACCACCCCGACTATGAACACATCACCATCGGGGCCGGCTTTTCCGGGCACGGTTTCAAATTTGGCCCGCTCACCGGCCGCATCCTGGCCTCACTTTCTCTCAACGGACAAACCGACCTGCCCGAATTCGAGACCGCACGGGATCTCTTTCGGCTTTGAAAAAGGATAGCCCCCATGAAACTTGGCTGCTGCGGTGCCGAAGACCGTTTTGACGCCATTCAACAGGCAGGGTATGACTACATCGAACCGCCAGTGCCCGTACTTCGGGCAAACATGCCGGAAACGGACTTTGAGCCGGTCCGTCGCTATTTCCAGAACGCCTCAATCAAACCCGAGGCCTTCAACCTCTTCGTTCCCGCCGATTTAAAAATCACTGGCGAATCCGTTGACTTCCATGCCCTTACCCAACACGTCGAAACCGTTATGGAACGCGCCTCTGAACTGGGCGCCAGAATCATTGTCTTCGGCAGCGGCGGCGCCCGCAACGTGCCCGACCATTTCCCCCGGTCCCGCGCCTTTGAACAACTCGGCACCTTTTGCGCCATGATCGCCGATCAGGCACACAACCGTGGCATCACCGTTGTTATCGAACCCCTCTACAGCCAGAAATGTAACCTGATTACTTCGGTCGCCGAAGGCGCCTCCCTCATCCGGGACGTCAACCAGCCCGGTCTTGCGCTCCTGGCCGACCTCTTCCACATGGAAACAGACAAAGAGCCCTGGCAAAACCTCGTCGATGCGGTTCACCTGCTCCACCACATCCACGTGCCCGTCCCGTCCCTCGACATCCTTATCTCCGAAGGCCCGGCATTCAGCCACCACATTTTTTTGAAAACCCTCCGGAACTCGGGCTATGACGGCCGCATTTCGGTGGAAGACAACAGCAGGCGATTTGTCCATTTTGAATCGGAAGCCGAACCGGTTGGGAAATACATCCGTGACCTGTGGCAAGAAATCGGTTCCAAAAGCTAAACCAGAACCCTCCGGAGCATTTAAGACGAACCACCATCCTCCCCAGAAAGGCACCCCATGAAAATCGGTATCATGGGCCTCCATTACGGCCACATCGGCGGCATGTTCCGCTCTGCCACAAGCGCCCCCAACGGCACCCTCGTCGGCATTGTCGAACCCGACGACACCCTCTACGAAAAATACACCGCAGATCAATCCATCCCCCGCTACCATTCTTTAGAAGACCTCCTGGACAAAGCCAAACCCGACCTGATCCTCGAAGGCCTCACCCACCCCGAAAAAGCCCCCGTTGTCGAAACCTGCGCCCAGGCAGGCGTCCATCTTCTATTGGACAAACCCCTCTGCCCGAACGAAACCGACTATCAGCGCATCAAGACAGCCGTCGAAACCCATAATATTCGCCTCTCCATGTTCTTCACCTCCCGCAGCCACCCTGCCTTCATTGCCCTGCGGGAAGCCATCCTTTCTGGCGACCTGGGCGACATCGTCAGCCTCATCTCCACTCACCCGCACAAACTCGGCACCCGCATGCCCGACTGGTATTTTGACCCCAGCTCCTATGCGGGCACCTTCCACGACCTGGCCGGCCACGGCGTCGATCAAATCCGATGGCTCACCGGTGCCGAATACATTGGGGTTCACGCCCTTGGCACTCTCCAAAAACATACCCAGAAGCCAAAACGTCTCGAAATGGACCACGTCCAGGCCTCCTTCCAGCTCTCCAACGGCGCCCTGGCCACCCTCACCGCCGACTGGCTGACGCCCAGAGATGCCCCATCCTTCGGCGACACTCGCTTCATCCTAATGGGCACCGAGGGATCCGCTCATCTCCGGGCCTATGCAGACAACCACGTCCTTATCGTCTCAAACAAATCGGGCACCTACGAACCCGAACTCCCACCCAGCCAAAGCGATGTTTTCGTCCAGAACTACATCGACGCCCTCTCCGGTGGCCAGGAAAATTTCATCTCCACCGCCGACGTCCTGGCCGTTGCCAGAGCCTGTCTCACAGCCGAAGCCTCTGCCCGCAGAGAAGGTGAATTTCTGAATATCGAATAAGCTTCTTTGATCTTCCCCCTAATAAAAAAGGCCCCGGGCAATACTCCCAGGGCCTTTCGTTGTTCCCTGTTATGACCTCAATAAATCGCGAGATAGTTTTCCAACTCCCACTGGCTCACACTCTGGTGATATTGCCGCCACTCCTCGCGTTTGACCTCGATAAAATAGTCTGCATAGACCTCTCCCAGTGCCCCCTTCACAATCGAATCCGCCTCCAGATAATCCAGGGCTTCCTGGAGTGTCGACGGCAAGAATTCGATCTCCCGGCCCAACAACACTTCTTCGGGCACTTCATAAAGATTGTCATCGTTGCGGTGACCCGGATCCATTTTATTTTCGATACCATCCAACCCGGCAGCCAGCATCGCCGCGCACGACAGATAGGGATTGGAAGCGCCGTCCACCGCACGGTTCTCGATACGACCCGGTCCGGGAATGCGAATCATCTGCGTCCGATTGGAGGCCCCATAGGTCACATAGACGGGCGCCCACGAAGCCCCGGAACGAGGCGCTCCTCGAACCAGACGCTTGTAACTATTCACAAGAGGCGCGGCAATCGCCACAAGCGCCTTGGCGTGTCTGAGCAGGCCGCCCATAAACCAGTAGGCCATCTCCGACAGCCCGTTTTGATCCTGCTCATCCAGAAATAAATTGGTCTCATTCTGCCCATCCCACACTATCATATGAGTCTGTGGGATGGGCAGACTCATATGATAGTGTGCCCCACTGCCTGTCAGGTGAGCAAAAGGTTTGGGCATAAATGTTGCCAACCATCCTTGCTCTTCGGCAATCACCTTGACCATCCATTTGTAGAACGTGTGTCGGTCTGCTGTGGTCAGCGCATCCGAATACTCCCAGTTGATCTCAAACTGGCAGTTGGCATCCTCGTGGTCATTGGCATAAGGCCCCCAGCCCAGCCCCTGCATGTATTGGATCAACATGGTCATCACATCCAGGTTTCGATTCAGCGTTACCAGGTCATAACAGGGCTTGTCCAGAATATCGAGTGGATCGTAGGGCGCGTAGTCTCCGTGTTCATCCTGTTTTAACAGCATAAACTCGGCCTCAACACCCACATTAAAAACATAACCCTCCTGTTTGGCCACCTCCAGCTGCCGCTGTAAAATCGTGCGCGGGCAGTAGTCATAGGCCTCGCCATCCACGTGGATATTGCCCGCCACCCAGGCCATATTCTCGCGCCACGGCACAAGCGTCACCGAATGAAAGTCCGGAATATTCATCATATCCGAATCGTGTGGCCCCTGCCCCATATTGCCTGCGGCAAACCCGGCAAACCCGGCACCCTCCTCGGCCATATCATCCAGGTGCGTGGTCGGCACCACCTTTGCCTTTGGCATCCCATTCATCTCCACAAAGGAACACAAAAAAAACTCAATGCCCTTTTCCTCCACAAGTGCCTTGACTTCATCCAGTGTCATAACCAATCTCCTCCCTGCTTTAAACGCCTGAGAAGCCAGCCCTGCTCCGAAACCCAGCCTTAACAACCTTCCAATACGTTCCGTGCGGCCTGCCCGATCGGCACAAGCCCCCATTCACGTCCGGCCTCTACGAGTACATCCCAGAGGTAGGGGCCCAGAGACTGTCCACCAACCAGTGAAA
>JAPUJS010000052.1 GCA_027296045.1 bacterium
GCAATATAGCCACCGGGAAAGGCCTTCAGGAGACTTTCCAGAACCTCTACAGACTCAATATCTGCAACATCGGCCAATCCTCAAAACAAAAGCCACGACACAGGCTTCGTGTCGTGGCTTATCAGACCAATCGGATGAAAAAAGGACAGACTTCTCCAGACACGAAACAGCAACCTATACAGTCCCGGAGAAGTGCTTCAAAAATGGTATCCGAGTCCATACACTCGGGTTTAAAACACATCGCTCCAGGGGTCTAATTCGTGTCCGTCATTCCGCTTCCTCTAAAAAAGGTTCACAGGTTCGACAACACAGGTTCGTTCGTGGTTTCAAGCAAGATGCCGTTGGCAACACGACATCTCAACTCCGTGCCTCTTTCGACGACACCCGCCGCTGGCGCCCCGGCTGGATCTTGGCCGCAACAATCTCGGGTGCATCCTCGCCCACTTCCACCATTCGCCGAATCAATCGCTCCCGCATCACCTCGGCCACTTCCTGGTGCGACTCCCGACCAATCAGATTGGCCAGCTCATAGGGGTCTGCCTGCAAATCATACAGATATTGTTCCACATAGATGTCCGATCCTGCATCCTGTCCCCCATGTTTCTCGGGAGCATCCACCCCATATTTCCACCGATGTGTCCGCACCGCCCTGCCCACCTGGGCCTCGCTGATTTGCATAAACACTTCCTCGGGCCAATCTGCATTTTCGCCCCGTGTAAGCGGCAAAATCGACCGCCCTTCCATTTCCTCTGGCACCGAAATCCCTGCTGCATCCAGCAATGTCGGCGGCAAATCGATCAAGCTCACCAGTTCTTGAATTTGCCCACCGCCATTGAACCCCGGCCCCTGAAAAGCCGTCGGCACCCGTGCTGCACTTTCGTGGCAAGACCGCTTGTATTCCGAATTCCGGGTTTTGAAATGACACCCGTGATCCGATGTAAACAGAATCACCGTATGGTCCACCAGATCCAAACTCTTCAGCGCATCCAGGAGACGTCCAAATGCTTCGTCCAATCGTTTCACCATCCCATAATACCCACCCAGATGTTGATGGGTCGAACCACCCAGCGCAGCCAGATCCGGCGGCACCCATCCCCCGGTATACCGCTCCCGATACCCATCGGGCGGCGGATAGTCGTCCAGATGATTCTGATGGTGCGGCTCCAGATAAGATACAAATAGGAAAAACGGATCGTCCTGATGGTCATCGATAAACCGAATCGCCGCATCGGTCTGCGCATCCACCCGATAACCAGGCATTTTGACGGCCTCGTTATCGTTATTATACATCACCGTATTGTAAGCGTCCGAACTAAACTCCAGCACATTCGACGCCAGCCAGTACTCATATCCCCCCCGCTTTTCCTCCGGCACCGGCTCTTCATCCGCCAGGTGCCATTTGCCAATATAACCTGTCTTGTACCCTGCATCTTTAAAATAATGTGCCAGCGTGCGAGCATCCGGACGCAACGGAATACCGTTGCGCCAGCACCCCGTATTGGTCGCATACAACCCGGTTTGCAAACACGACCGGGCAGGCCCGCACACCGGCTGACACGTAAACGAATAGGCCACATGCGTGCCCCGTTGGGCCATAGCGTCAAAGTTGGGCGTCAAATCCATCGGATTGCCGTGCAACCCCGACGTATCCCAGCGCTGTTGATCTGTAAAAAACACCACGACATTCGGACGATCAGCCATCACAAAACTCCCTTCCCATTGGGTGACAAATTAAACACGCTCCATAATAACAGAATCTGCTCTCCAAATACACAAAAAAAATCGGCCCCGATACAACGGCCGGGACCGATTGCTTCCAGATGCAATCCCCTTAAGGAACCGGAGACCAACGGGGGAATCGGCCCCCGAACAATCCTAAATTGGGAATCTCAAACCGGTTGGTCCCGTCCGCCCCGATCACCATCAACCCGTACAAACCGATTCCCAGCTGGGGTTCTCTACGCTGCGCCTCAAACACGATCTGTTTCCCGTCCGGCGACCACGACGGATTGCGAAAAGCCTCTACCAGGGACGCCGTTGTTGTGAGCCGTCTGATATTTTTTCCATCGGCATCCATCACATAAATCTCAAAAACGGCAATTGGTTCTTGCCCCGGAAGGGGAACGGGTTGGTGCCGGGTCGACTCAAACGCAATCTGTGTCCCATCCGGAGACCAGGCCGGTGCCGAGAACTGCGCCCCGGTGCCCTCGGTCAATCGGGTCCGATTCGACCCGTCGGCGTTCATCACATAAATATCCGTCCCCCGATTGGTCCCGGATTGAAATGCGATTTTCGTTCCGTCCGGTGACCAGGTTGGCAACTGATCGTTGCCCGGGAAATTTGTAAGATCCTTCTCCTCCGTACCGTCCACCTGAATCGAATAAATATCCCAGGCCGTGTCGTTGTTCCGCCAGGATTGATATACCAGAGTCTGGCCATCCGGCGACCAGGCCGGTGCAAAATCGCCGCTTGGGCTTGTAGAAACACGCCGTCGGTTGGACCCATCGATATTTATCACCCAAATATCATAATTGCCCTTCTCCAGCACATTGGATGCAAATGCCACCTGTGTCCCATTCGGGGACCACGTCGGCCCCGTATAATTTGCCAGGTCTGCCTGATCGATTAAAGACACTTCGTTTCGTCCGTCCGGATTCACCACAAACAAATGAAACGGCCCGCCAGATTGAACTTCCCGGATAAATGCAATCCGACCCACACCCCCGATTACCGGATTTGTGCTTCCACCGCCCTGAGAATTGCCGTCCGATGGACCGGTTGCACCAGAGGATCCCGACCCGGATGACCCACCACTTCCACTTCCACCACACCCTACCAGCAGCAATATCCAGATCAACCATCCGCTTGTCCATGTGAACCATCGGTATGCCATGACCTCTCCTAACCCGACAACTTGCAGCCTGCAATAAACACATCCTATTGTATTACAAACGCTTAAATACCAATTCGGTTCCTGGTGAAACGCACAAAAGGCTGAAGAAAAGCGTTCAGCCTGTCGATATCTTAATATACCGATTTTTTATTTTTGGCAAGCCGAAAAATGCAACGCCCAAATCTCATTCACGTTGGGATGGAGAACGTGGAACGGGCACACCCCAAACCCAGCCCCCAGAAAGGTTTTCTATGAGCAGCCCTCCCATTGTGGCCGGACATACCAGCTATGGTTCTGCCGCAATCCAACTCCTGGAAGCAACCTCACAACAGATCGAAGAAGTGGCCACTTTCCGCACCGAAATCCGCGATTATTCCATCCCCCGGATGCAATCTGCATCTGTCACACCGCTTGTACCTCTTGCGGATATGCAACCCAGATTCGACGCCACGGCCTAATAACCATATGGTGCTGGTTGTGTGAAAGACTGAATTGCGTGATAGATAAAGGGAGGAAGCCATCGGGAGGGGTTGACGGCGAATGGGATGAAGCGGTGATGCCCGGTTAGGGCCTGCACTTGCGGAGAGCGCTGGGGCGTTCAGGCGGGAAATCCTTTTTCTATCCACTGCTTGAACTTCTGGATCTGGTCTTTGGTAAGCGGCGGAAAAGGAGGTGGGGGCATCGGCGCATCCGGATTGGAAATGCGATCATAAAC
>JAPUJS010000520.1 GCA_027296045.1 bacterium
GAAACGTTTGGCCGGCTCGATGTCCTTTTTAACAACGCCGGCGTCTCCTCCCCCTCCTCTGTCTTGCTCGAAGATTTGACCCTTGAACAATGGCAAACCGTTGTAAATATCAACTTAACCGGTGTATTCCTGTGCACCCAGGCGGCAATCCAGATCATGAAGCGTCAGGACCCCCGAGGTGGACGCATCATCAACAACGGCTCTATATCGGCTCATGTACCACGGCCAAACTCCGCACCCTACACCGCCACCAAGCACGCCGTTTCCGGTCTCACCAAGTCCACATCGCTCGATGGGCGCAAATACGATATTGCTTGTGGCCAAATCGACATTGGAAACGCTGCAACCCCGATGGCAGCCAGGATGAGCGAAGGTGTTATGCAAGCCAATGGATCGGTTGAAGTCGAGCCACTCATGGACGTCGAAAACGTCGCACAAGCCGTACTGTACATGGCCAATCTTCCACTGGATGCGAACGTACTTTTCATGACGGTGATGGCAACCAAGATGCCTTATGTAGGACGAGGGTAAACGAATCCGTCAACCGTGCGAGCGATCCTGCCTTTACCAAACAACCGGACCATCTAAGAGATCGGTTTCCGGGCGTGATCCTTCAGGGCCTCTACCACCTTCCTCATTTTAATCGTAAAAATTCATTAGAGGACGTCCAATGAGTTATCAGAGAGAATTTGAGAAGCGACTGAACATCGGCATGGTGGGCATTGGCTCGCACGCCTACCGAAATATTCTGCCCACCACGCACTACCTGCCGGTTCGGCTTCAAGCATTCTGCGATATCAACCTGGATCTGGCAAAGAAAACGGCGGAAGAATACGGCGTAAAAGCCTGCTATTCCACCGCCGCCGAAATGTATCAAAACGAAGAACTGGACGCGGTCTTCTTGTGCGTGTCTCCTGAAATGCATCCAGAACTCACGTGTGAAGCACTGGATGCAGGCTTACATGTCTGGATGGAGAAGCCGCCCGCTGTCCTGGCCTCCCAAATAGAAACCATGATCGAACACCGCAAGAATCGCGTGGTGGTGGTCGGGTTCAAAAAAGCCTTCATGCCGGCCACACAAAAAGTAATCGAAATCCTGGCAGACGAAGAGTACGGCCCACTGATGGGACTCTCCGCAGAATATCCAATGACCATTCCGGAAGACGGGGAAACCGTCCTGCGTGAGCGCCAGGCACCCAACTGGCTCAAAAATGGGTGCCATCCACTTTCACAGATCCTGGCTGTAGGTGGCGAGGTAGCAGCCGTCACCATGCATCGAAGTCCGGAAGGCGTGGGCGTGTGTGTGCTGGAGTTCCAAAATGGCGTCGTGGGCACCCTCAATCTGGTCTCTGCACATAGCACACGAGCAACCGAGCGCTATGCCTTTTGGGGCAAGAGCCACATCACCGTCGACGGCAACCTTCGAGTAACAGTACAACGGGGCTTCCCGTTCGAGTATTCACGCACCACAAGCTATGTACCAACAGGAATGGACTCCGGTGCGGTAGTATGGGAACCAACGGATACGCGGGCAACCCTCGAAAACAAGGCCCTGTTCATACAGGGTTTTTACAACGAAATGGGATACTTCTGCGATTGCGTCCTGTCCGGCCAACCCGCGAAAACGGGGTCGCTGGAGTTTGCCCTGTCCGTCCTGAAAGTTTATGAAGCAGCACTCCTCTCCGGAGGAAAAAGAATCGAGATTGCCTGAGAGCCCTGGTCGTAGCTGGATGGGCTTACCCGGAGCAATATATTCAAGAGAGACAAACCTGAAGACCCGCGAGACAGCGGTTAAATAAGGAGATTCTGATGAAAATCACCGACGTCGACGTTTTCCAGATCAACCCACCCCTGGCAGCCCGAAACGCGGACCAGAAAGTACGGTTTTCCGGCATCGACACCCAGACCGTCTACCGCGTCAAGACCGACAATGGGATCGTCGGCTACGGCGATTCTCGAGGCCACCACTCCCTGTCCGAATCCCAAATCGCCGCCCTGATCGACCACTCCCCCGTAGACTTCCTGGGCACCGATCTGCGCGCCGGTCTGGTGGGTGCCTGCTACGATGTCGTCGGCAAATATCTGGAAGTGCCCGCCTACAAGCTCATCGGCCCCAAAGTCCGAGACCGGGTGCCTGTGGCCGCCTGGACGCGACCGGCCTCACCCGAAGATTTTGCCAAAGAACTTCAGCGTGCCGTCGCCGAAGGGTATCACCTCTTCAAAATGCACACCTGCGCCCACCACTGCATCTTTGCCCAGACCCGTGCGGCCGAGGAGGTCCTTCCCCCCGACTTCAAAATCCACTACGACCTCAACCACAACCGCACGCTCAACTCCGTATTGCGCATTGTACACGAACTTGAACAGTCTCCGGTCGTTGGTTTTATCGAAGACCCCCACGTGCCCCAGGACCTGGACGGCTGGCGCCTGCTTCGCTCCCAGATCTCACTCCCCATCCTCATGCACGTCCCCCGGCTGGGCGGCGGTCCCGAAATCCTGAACGGCTGCGCCGACCTGCTCATGATCGGCGAAATGGGCATCGGCACCTCCATCCGACGGGGCTACGCCGCTTCCGAAGCCAACCTTTCTACCGTCGTCCAGCTCACCGGCGGCACCCTCTGTAAGGCCATGGCCATGCACCTGGCCGCGGCCATTCCCAACGTCTCGCACTCCGTCAATCTCGACGACCAGTATGACGATGACGTCACCGGCGGTCGGCTGGAAGTATCCGACGGCAGCACCCCCGTGCCCGAAGGCCCCGGACTGGGCGTGGACGTAGACGAAAAACGCCTCGAAAAATTGGCTGCTCGCCCCAAGACCGAGCTACCACGCCACGTCGGCATCCTCCACCTGCCCGACGGAACAAAATGGTATACCCCGTCTACCCCCAACGTCACAAATCTGACCGGCTTTGCCGAGGGCAATATTCGCGGCATTCGCAGCGAGGTGTGGCACGACGACTCCGAAGCATTTTCACAAATCTACGAGCGGGTTCAAAAAGAAGGGGCGTTCAGGGAAATTCCATCCACAGACTCAGAGTAAAGAAGGCTAAGATCTTGCGCTTCGCTGATACGCGATCGCGTAGAAAGACTTCGTTTCGCCCGTTCGATTGGGTTCACTTCGGTGCCACGTGTAATTGCTGAAGAACAGAGCGTCGCCGGGTGCCATCGGAATCAGATTTTCGTTCTTATAATCGATGCGATCGAGGGGAATTCGATGCCGTTTAAAGGGTTCAAATCGATCGCCGACCCGACCCATCGGTGGGTCATCGAAATAGGACTCGTGATCGGCCAGAACCCACTCACGGTGGCTCCGCGGCATAACGGCCAGAGCAATCGCGTTCCTGTCGACGGAAGAGGTCGGGATCCAGCAGTTGCAACCCAGCTTTGGATCGATTTTCCAATACCAGGAGTCCTGGTGAAAGTAGCTGCGGCCCCCCTGCTCCGTTTGATTCCATCCATATTTGATGCCGATCTGGTCCGTGAACCGTTCGACAGGACCGTTCAGAAGACCCGCCATCGCATCGATCAGCTTTGGATGCTCCACGACCGTTTGGAAAAGCGGTTCTTCCTGACCAGGACGCTGCAACCCCACCGGAAGCGGCTTCCCCCTATCCGATTGCCGGAACGCCGGATCGAGCACCTGAAAGCGGCGCTCCGACCAGTCCGGAAGATCGTTGGCGATCTCCAGAACCCGGTGCCCCACCGATTCCATCAGGTCGGTCGGAAGGAGACCTGGAAC
>JAPUJS010000521.1 GCA_027296045.1 bacterium
ACGGCCTTCCCATTGATCACAATATCACCCGAAAAACTCAGGGCACTTGTCGTATCGGAAAAAGATTTTGAAGACCGGGTCTGTGCCTGGGCCAGAGAAAGCACCTCCACCGTAAACGTCCCCGGAGAAGCAGATCCGCTCACCGAAATGCCTACCAGATCGGTATCGCTGGAGGTCGAATTGAACACATCGAAGTCCGAAGGCGCCGACAGCGACTCGGCACTGGTCTTCACCGATAGCAGGCTGGTATTGATTATACCCAATACCTCGAGCTTGATCTCTTCCTCGAGTTGCTGGTTTTCCAGCAGCACAATCGGACGGCGCTCGATCGCGATCAACTGCTCGATAATCTGTCCGGAATCGATGCCCGAACTCAGACCTGAAAATGTGATCCCTCGGCTCATAATTTCCTCGACATCACTGAAAAATTCCGTTGCCCCATCGATCGGATCGCCTAAGTGTATTCCGGCCGCGAGTCCCACCCCGTTTGGCCTGAAAACACAAACCCGGCGTTCAGTTAGTACTTAGTATTAAATTATATCGGCATAGAAGCCCGAAACTTGATCCCCGTAGAAACGCAAAATGCGGACACCCATCATCCGGCTAGATGTGGTGTGTCCGCTGCGTCCTTGCAGCCAGCATGCACAGCCCAGGGATCGGCCGAAGCCGATCCCTGATGCTATGCCGTATCGTTAACGAAAAGCCCGACGATTTGATCCAGATTCTCTTCAACTTCGAGTATCCTTTCGGGAGGAATCTCACGAATGACGTCGCCGGTTTTCGGGTCGGTCACCCGAACCACCAGTTTGCCGCGTTTGTGAACCGAAATATCCAAATCCCGGTCGAACATCTGAATTGCCTTATTGAGCCGCTCCGCAGCCCGCCGAACCGCCTGAGCATTGGGCTCAGGTTTTTCTTTTACACTATCGGCATGTTTCACAAGCACATCCTGTTGCTTTGAGGCCGGAGTGGATGTATCAACGCGGGAACGTTTCATCTGCATCACTTGCGATACAGCGTTGATCGTGACTTCCATCTCCTATCACCCCTCTTTCAGTGAAAGAAAGGCTTAAGCAGCGTAGGCCAAATAGCCCACGCTGCCCGCCTTAAACTGACCCTTCTCGCTAATTATCCAAGGAGCGAAAGGGCATTTTGCGGCAACACGTTGGCCTGCGCCAAGAGTGCTGTGCCCGCCTGAACCAGGATCTGGGCCCGCGTGAAGGCAGAGACCTCCAACGCGATATCTGCATCCCGGATCGAAGATTCGGACGCTTGAATGTTTTCGATCGTATTCTCGTTGGCCCGAAGGTTGAAAGCCAGCCGGTTCTGGAATGCACCCAGATCACCGCGCTGTTGGGACACCGAAGAGATTGCAAGATCAATCGCCGAAATAGCCGACTGCGAGCCGGACAGACTGGACACCGTTGCGCTGCCCAAATTCAGGACAGCGCCCGTAGCCGTCATGTCGGAAATATTGACCTCAATTCGGTGCACCGCACCGTCTTTCGGACCCACCTGGAACGTACCGCCCACGCCGGAATCGATCACAAGAAGTCTGTTCGTACCCAGGTCACCATCTCGATAACCGTCTGTTGCAGGATTAACGCCCGAAGCAGCCTTCTGACCGGAAAGCGTCAGCTGAATGCCCAGACGATCAAAATTGGCAACAATTGAAGAACCTGAGGCCACAACACCAGGGCTCGCCGCGTTACCGTCGGCGTCTAAAGCCGGCCCGAGGGAGATGGTCTGCGTGACAATACCGTTACCCAGGGTAATGGAGTTATCATTCAGAGCATCTGTGAACTCATAGGTCCCGGAAGTTGCACCGGAAATCTGGACGCCGACCACGCCGGTGGTCGTCGACAGCAGAGACGTCGACACGGTCTCGTCTTTGTTCACCACATTGCCGAAGCCCGTCAGCAGGGCGGTGTCGTTGTACGAAGTCACCGTTCCAATACGATCAATTTCGTTGATCAGCTGAACAAACTCAGCGTTGATCGACTCACGGTTTTCATCGTTCACCGTGCTGGAAGCCGACTGAACGGACAACTCTCGCATCCGGATCAGGATGGCGTTAACTTCATTTAAGGCACCTTCGGCAGTCTGGATCAGGTTTGTGGCCTGTTCGGAGTTTCGGACGGCCTGTCGCAGACCCACCAACTCGGCCCGCATCCCTTCCGAAATGTTCAATCCAGCCGCATCGTCGGCAGCCCGGTTAATCCGAAGACCGGAAGAAAGTCGTTCAATCCGGGTCTTCAGGTCACGGTTGTTAATGTTCAGAATTCGACGTGTGTTTAACGCCGGAATATTCGTGTTTACTCGGAGTGGCATCTGAAAACCTCCTTGTTTGTTTCACCTCAAAATCGAGACTCTTACGGCATCCTTGCCTTTGGAGTTTATTACTTCGGAGGAAGTTTAAACTCGTTTGTGATTGGTCAGGAAACAACACAAACAGAACAACAATAAGCCGAAGATCGGCTAAACTCTTGATTTTTGTGGCCTAAACGCTTCACCCCCTATCTCTGGCTCATACATGAGACAATGTCTTTTGTATAAGATATCGGCAAGGCCAGAAACAACCTTTAACCTTTTTTAAGGCTTAGGGCAAAATCGTCAGCCAAAGTCAGCCAATCACGGCGTTGGACGCCATTCGCCACTCCGGGACAATTTTTTTGATATTTAATTTATGACCAGTAACCTCCGTTTTTGTCTTACAAGCTGCCTTATTATATAGACTGGACGTTCGATACCGCTTTTCCTTCTCTCCGATGAATCGGAAACCCGACGGTTTCACTGCCAATGCCCAGGCCCTGACCCCTGGTGCATCTTTCGAAACGTCGGTTGTTTGAATTTGCCCAGATTGTCTTGAGGTGAGACGTGGAGGTTTTCAGATGCCATCCAAATCCAGGCAGACCATTCAAAACGTTCTAAATATTACTTTATATAACTTTGTATAACTTTGTATTTATTATATCGCCCGATCCAGAATCTGCTTTAGTGTTTTTTCGGATCTTCTGGCAGACCTCTTTGAACCCTTCGATAGCCATCCAGCAAAAGTTCCTTTAAACTGGGCTTTTGGCCCCCAAAACCCAATTTCATGTATCGTTTCCCCATCTCGGCCGCCAATATATCTCTCAGCTCGCGTTTCATATGGTGAAATCCAATCTAAATATATTATTTATATTACTTTATTTTACTGCAGCAACGACAGGGCCGATTGTGGGATTGCATTGGCCTGTGCCAGAACCGCTGTGGCAGCCTGTGTCAGGATCTGCGCACGCGTGAATTCGGAAATTTCTTCCGCCATATCCGCATCCCGAATCGATGACTCGGATGCCTGGATATTTTCAATCGCATTGTTGGCCGAAGAAATCGTAAACGACAGCCGATTCTGAATCGCCCCGATCTCCGCTCGTTCCGACGCCACCCGGCTGATGGCCAGATCCAGCGTCGGAATAGAACTTCGGGCATTGAAAAGGGTTGCGATAGAAGTCACATTCAAATTCAACTGGGTGCCGCTTGCCCGCATATCGTCCAGGCTAAACTGGATCCGATCCACCACCTTGTTGTCCGGCCCCACCTGAAACGAGCCCCCCGTGCCGGCATCAATCTGGAGCGTTGCATTGTCCAGATCGCCATCCCGGAATCGGCCGTCCAGGGTCACCAGAATGCCCAGACGGTCAAAGTTGGCCACCGCCGTGGTCCCGGTTGCGACCACCCCACCCACGGCATCATGATCCAAAATCTGACCAATATCAATGGTCTGTGTCACCACCCCATTGCCCAGGGTGATCTGATTGTCATTTACGTTCGTATCCAGAAACGCATAGATCCCGGCCTGAGCGCCGCTCAGGGTAACATCTTTTACCCCCGTGGTCGGGCTGGTGGTCAACGCCGTAGACTGACTCGCACTGACCGTATTTCCAAAACCGGTCAGCAGTGTAGTATCATTATATGCCGTGGCCTGCGCGATTCGGTCGATTTCGGAAATCAACTGGGAAAATTCGGCCTGCATATTCGACCGATTCTGGTCGTTCACCGTTGAGGAAGCCGCCTGAACCGCCAATTCGCGCATCCGAATGAGCATTGCGCTCACCTCGTTCAGAGCACCTTCTGCCACCTGAGTCAGGTTTGTGGCCTGCTCGGCATTTCTCACCGCCTGCACCAAGCCCCCGATCTCTGCCCGCATCCCCTCACTGATGGCCAGACCGGCTGCATCGTCGGCCGCCCGATTAATGCGCAAGCCCGTTGCCAGCCGTTCAATCCGAGTCGACAGCGTCCGGCTGTTGACCCCAAGGGCCCGGCGAGCGGTAATGGCTGTAATATTATGGTTTACACGCAGTGGCATTCAAGTTCCTCCTGAGATTGGGTCCCGTCCCGGGTTTGATTCCTTTCAAACCGGGCAGAACCCTCCGCCTCTGAAGGGAGCAACAGATATGCCAGCAAAGGACCTTTGGGGTGCGCGAATACCCCAAGACAATATTAAACAAATATTTATGCCATATCGACCTGCGATTCAAAATTCCACGCTTGTCCCAAAAAACGGACAATTTTTCCGGTCTCCACAAAAAACGGCCCTGGATACAATATCCAGAGCCGTTCAAATCTTGTTAGTTCAATAAATTAGTTGATCTTCAGCCTATTTCTCACCCCACCAGTTTTGCAAACCCCTGCTGGTCTACCGCCCCGGAAGTCGTCTTCAGCAGATTGGTTGGCAATGCCCTCCCAAACTGCCCCATCGAATGCTCATACCGAATGGCGGCTGCAGATGAATGAAATGGAATGCCCAATTTTTCCCGCACATCAAACTCGATAAAATCTCGCATCCAAACCAGATCTTCCCGCGACAGGGAATCGGTATAGACAAAGGAAGTATACCCCCCGTCCGGGTTGCCCTTGTAGTAATCGGCCACCCGGGTATAGTCCACCTCATCGGCATAGAGCCGATCGCCAGATTTTTGACATGTATAGACCCATACATTCGGATTATCGGGATGTGGAACAGCCTGGTCGTAATACGGTGTGCCCGGATAGGTGGTAATAATCGTCATATCAAAATCGTCCGGACGCACCTGCAACAGCCACTCGTAGGTCTCCTGGGCCGTATCGGTCGATTCGCCCGGATGGCCCAGTGACATCAAAGCCTTTACCTTGAGCCTGTGCCGTTTTGCAATCTCCACACACCGGGTATTGTCTTCCCGTGTGGCTTTTTTATTGATATTTTCCAGAATTCGGGGTGCCCCCGATTCAAACCCGGTCAAAATCCACCGAAAACCCGCCCGAAACATCGCCTCGGCCTGTTCGTCTGTAAACAATTCGGCCTTAATAAATCCCCGGAGCCGAAATTCTGTGCCCAAATCCTTCTGAGCCGCTTCCAGGGCCTGCATCAGCGCTACCATTTGGGGATTCACGTTCAGCTCATCGTCATAGAACATAAACCCACGAATATCGTATGTTTTGTACAGGTATACCACCTCATCCACCACAGAATCGGTCGTGCGCGTCCGGATTCGTCGCAACATCGGAGACTGACGCCCCCCACAAAAACCGCAGGCAAACGGACAGCCCAGTTGGGCAATCAGGCTGAGAGCAGGCACCTTGTCAATCGCATATTGGTAGGAAGCCACATCCACCAGATGCCGGGCGGGAAACGGCAGGGCATTGAGCCCCTCATTGCTCAGAAACAACCGGGACTTCGGGTCATCGGCATCCACCAGTTTGGGAGCGCCCTGTCGAAGGGCTTCGAAAATGGCCACCTCGCCGTCTCCGGCAACCAGCACATCGAACAAATCGCTCAGGTGATCCAACGCGCGTTGAGCACGTCCAGAAATCCTTTTTGCACGTTCCGATTTTGCAGCGGCATTGACAAGCGTCAAATGGGGTCCGCCCAAAATTATCCGTGCATCGGGCCGGGCCTCCCGCAGGGTTTCCAAAATAACCCGAACAGCAGGCATTTGCGGGGTTGTCGCAGTTACCCCAAACACCGGGGCAGGACTGATCATCGCATGATCCTGAATCGCCTCACAATAATTCTCAACGCCCGAAAGATCCACAACCTCGACCGCGATGCCTGCCTGTTCCAGCACGGCGGCCACCCGCAAAATACCGAGGGACATAAATACCCGTTCGTCCAACAAAAATGGAGAAGGAGGGATAATCAGACAAACCGGAAACGTCATCTCCTGCCGAAAACCATCGTCCAACATGCACAAACCTCCCGAGCGTCGGCCCTTCCACATCCGCCTGCAATAAACGCTCTGGAATGGACATCTGCGACACCAATCGGTTTATCACAGATCCCTTAGGGGTGGTCACAGGCGCTGCAAATCAACGCACAGCACCTGTGGGAGCTATGGGTAAAAAGATCAACTCATCAAACCGCCGGGAGCTTCCAGTTGGGACACCTTTTCGTCGCACATCCGGGCGGCATCCGGCACGCCCATCGCCCGATAGCATTGTCCCAGCTTTCGGAACAACTCGGGCTCGGTAGGATTTTGATGAATTTGGGCTTCATAAATGCCAACTGCTTTCCAGGCCGCCCCGGTGGCCTGATACACCTCGGCCAGCAACAGCGCATACTCCAGGGATTGGGGATACAACAGATAAGCCGCCTGAAACCCCAGCTTTGCGCAGGGAATCAGTTGTTTGCGAACCAGCATACGACCGCTTTCGGCAAAAAGGGCCGCCAGATCCTGGGCCTGGGTCTCTTCGGGCAAAGCCATTTGCAACCCCCCTTCATAAACGGCTTCCAGCACCTCGGGCAGCAATACCTTCACCGCCGCTTCGTTCCCCTCCGCCACCCGAACCACCCCCAGACCCAGATTGATGTCCAGGAGTTCGGGGTTCTGGACCCGAATCCGTTCAAACAGCTCGCCGGCTTCCGAAAATCGGTCTTGATCCAGCAACAGGTGGCCCAAATTTGCCAGGGGTTCGGTGGCCTGTCCATCCCGTTCAATCGCCTTCCAATACATCTCCTCAGCAGCCTGTGCGTCGCCCCTTTTGCGAGCAATATACCCCAAATTCAAATACGGCTCGGCCATGTTGGGATCTGCCTCCAATGCCCGGAGAAACCAGCGTTCGGCCTCCTGTTCCTCCCCATCGGCCAGATAAAACGTGCCCCGATTAAACCGATGTTGCGCGTGGCCCGGATCGCGCTCCAGGGCCGCTTCAATCGCATGGACGGCCTCCACCATACGCCCCAGCTTTCGCAAAACCGTCGAAAGCCCTCCCAGTGCCCCGCTGCGCTTGGGGTCCGCCTCCGAAGCCTGCCGATACCACTTGGCCCCCTCTTCCAGGCGCCCGAGTGCCTCCAGATTTTGTGCTTTGAAAAACCGGGTCGAATACCGCAGTGCGGCCGGATCGGTTGCCGAAAACGTAACCTGATCTTCAAATTTCAGCGCCTGTTCCAGGGCCTGAAGACCTTCCTGGGGCCGTTTCAGCCGGGTGTAGCATTCCCCCAGCGTCATATTTGTCACCGCATACTGATCGTCCAGCTCCCGCGCCTTCAGCAAATGGGCCAGGGCCGTCTCATAGGCCTTTTCCCGCATATAACACCGTCCCAAAAACAACTCGGCCGTGGTCTGAATCACCAGATTGCGGTCGGCCTCTGCATCCCCGTCGGCCAGAATCCTTTCATAATTTGCAACCGCTTTCTCAATCGGCCCCCGCACATAATACGTCATCGCCGCGTGCGACCGGACAATATAGTCCTCGGGGTGCGTCTCCAACCATTTCTCCATAATCCCCAAATACCGCTGCTGCTTCTTTGACACCACTTCCGGTGACGTATAGCCCGTGTGGACCACCCGAATATCTGTCGGCTCACACCGCACCCCCACCTCTGCCAGAGAGGGCGTCACCTGCTCGTGGATGGGCATGCGAAACTCGATGCCGGGCAAATTGGGGAACAACCGCATCTGCAAGCACGTTACTGGTTCATACCCCTGGTCGTCGAGCACAAAGAAATATGCCACCTTTTTCCCCAGCCCTTCCTTCATCACCGCCCGAATCTGTGCATGGCATTCTTCGGGCAACACATCGTCCGGGTCCAGCCACATAATCCAATCGCCCGTGGCCAGCTTCAAAGAAGCATTCCGGGCCGCCGCAAAATCGTCGCACCACTCAAAATACCCCAGCTTTGCACCATACTCTTTTGCAATTTCCACGGTGCGATCCGTAGACCCGGTATCGACAACCACAATCTCGTCCACCAACCTCTGTACACTTTCCAGGCACTGCCCCAAACGGGCTTCCTCGTTCCCCGCAATCATGCAAAGGCTCAGCCGCCCCCCGTCTTTGGCCCGGGTTTGGGAGATGCCAGATGGCAGGGGAGTGTCAAATTCATCCGATGTCCCAATCTGTCGTTTCATCCGTTCCACATTCTCGCGAACTGTCTCCACCTCCGGGGCCAGCTTCAAAGCCTGTTCATAATATCCCAACGCCTTTTCCAGTTCGCCTCCCTTTTGCTTCAGGGCCCCCAAATTATTCAACGCCTGGTAGCAATCTGCATTTTGCTCCAACGCCAAAAGATAGGCCTGTTCCTCAGCTTCCCGATCACCCAACCGGCTTAAAATCTCGCCCTGGACCAAAAACACAAAATCCGGCCTCAAATACTGGCCCTGGCGCTCATTCTTCCCATCCAACCGTGCGATACACTGTTCAATCGCCCTTTGTGCCCCTTCCCAGTCATTTGCGTCGCGTAAAGAAAGCGCCAGTTGATAAAGCGCCTCTGGATTTTCTGGATCTTCCTTGGCCTTCCGCTTTGCCGATTCGGCATACTGTGCCACTGGCCGTTCCTTTTCTACATGCCCGTAGTGATGCACCGACACACTGCAATCGTCGATCTTACCACCAATCGCTTCAATCGTCCCTTCGACCAGTTCGTGCAACACGCCTTCAAAACGAATACGATTGTCGTTTCGAAACAGCCGAACCTTGGTTGTCGGAAACCACCCCGGGTAGGTCTTTTCTTCATCGTATTCTCCCACACACACCTGCCAGCCCACCCGGTTTCCCGCCTTTGCATAATTTCGGGTGGTCATCCGATATCCCATTGTGCCCGGGCGCTTCATGGCCTGTCGGATTCTTCCCCAGTCTTTTTTTGCAAGCACTTCATCACAGTCCAGCACCAAAATCCAATCGCTCCTGGCCTGATCCAACACCGCATTCCTTGCTTTCGAAAAATCGCCTTCCCACGGCACCTCCACCACCCGCGCACCCCGCTTTTGGGCCACCTCCACGGTTGGATCCGACGAACCCGTATCGCCCACAATCATCTCATCGGCCAACCCGGCCACCGAATGGAGGCAGTTCGATAAAAAATGGGCCTCATCCTTTGCAATCAGGCAGATCGAAAGGGTGGGCTTTTGCTTTTGTCGCTTTTGTTTTTTCTTTTTTGCCATATGAAGCGCTCGTCTCTTCCTTGGGATGAATTACACCCATAATGGTCACGTCAATAAACCGCTCTCCGATCCACAGTGCATCTCTCAAAACACCTTCTATCACAAACCCGCACTTTTCCAAACACCGGACCATTCGAACATTGGTCGAAAAGGGTGTGGACAAAATCTTGTGCAACCCCAGTTCTTCAAATACATAATCTCGCATCAAGCCAATCGCCTCGGCCCCATATCCCCGGTTCCAGTGGTCCTTTTCGCCAATGGTAATATGCAGTTCACACCCCCGGTGCAAGGTATCGATATGCCGCAACATCCCGATGCCGATGGGGGCGTCTTTCTCATTGACAATGCCAAACACAATCGATTGGGGGTTGTCCAAATCCGCCTGCATGGTTTCCTCAAACTGTGCCACCGTCAGCGGGTTCGGATCGTCCGATGTCAGCGCAATAATCTCCGGATCGTTATACCACCCCAGCCCCACCTCCCAGAACACCCCCTCAAACGGACACAGGCCAATCCGAACGCCTCGAAACACGGCATCGCTTGTCGAACTCACATGCCTTCCTCCGGTGATGCGCCCTCAACAGCTGCTTGAAGATCCGCCACCACCTGCAATGCCTCCGAATGGTCGGGATCGATCTCAAGCACTTGCTCGAGCTGGGCAATCCCTTCACCCTCGCGCTCGTTTTCCAGCATCAACACCGCCAAATACACCTTGGCGTGCAGGTCGTCCGGACTGATTGTCAAATACCGCTCCAGCACCGTGGCGGCTTCTTTGGCCTGGCCAAACTGGGCGTAAATCATCCCGATATTGTAAACCACATCCGGATTGTCCGGCGCCAGTTCTGCCGCCCGGTTCATCTGCTTCAGCGCCCCGTCTAATTCTCCGGTTTCCCAGAGCAATACACCCAGGTTGCTATAGGCCTCTGCAAAATTCGGATCCAGCGCAATGGCTTTCTCCAAACATGCCTTGCCCCGATCTGTCTCTCCGGCCTGATACAGACATCGTCCCAGGTAGTTCTGAAGCCTGGAAGAGTCAGGATACCTGGCCACCAATAGGGCAAATGCATCCACCGCTTCGCTTCCCCGATCTTCTTCCAAAAGCACCGCCGACAGGATCAGGGTCGCCTCCAGATAATCCTCCTTGGCCTCCAGCGCTTCTCGATAGCAAGCAATGGCCGCCTCGGCCTCGCCACCTGCCCGGTGCCCATCTCCTGTTTCCAGCCGTTCAATCGCCCGTTTCTCCCGGGCTTCTCCTTCCAAAACAGCCAAATCTTCGCAGTGTACAAACACATCGCGGGCGCAGGCCACTTTCAGCCCGGCCTGGCGAATTCGGCGGGCGAAATCGTCCAGAAAAGCCCGGGTCTGGAACCCTGCCTCGAACCCACCCAGCGCCTCCAGGACATCGCTTCGAATCACCACACAGGCACTGCTCACTTCCTGCACATCCACCGTGCCATCCTGTCCGGCAAACTTTCGTGCAAATTTTTGCAGCTCTTTCTTCTTACTCTTATATCTGGCCTTCACCTGCTGCCCCTTGGATCCAACCGGCAGACAGGGCCCGACCATGGCCACCTTCGAATCCGTCTCCAGGTGGGAAACCAACCGTTCGAACCAGCCATCGGTCACAATCACATCGTCGCGAACCAGCGCAACATAGGGGGACGAAATCGACCCGAGAAACACATGGAAGGCCGCTGCAAACCCGGCCTGAACATCCACCTGCTGAACAGATACATCTGTAAACCGTTCCAGGGCAGAGGTGGCTTCGGCCGCAGGGATATTTCCGCTTGGCAGCAAGAAAACTGAAAGCCTTTTGTCCACCACCTCCGGGCCGGATGAATCCTTCGCACCCGGACCCATTAGCGAAGTGGGTGAGTCGATCGATATCTCCCGCCGAATCGGCTTTCCCTGAAGCCCCCGAAGTCGATCCTGTACTTTTTCGGCAGCACTTGCCCAGGTTAGATGCTCGTGCACATAAGCCCTTCCCTCTTGCCCTTTTCGGCGTGCCTGTTCGGGATTGTCCATCACCTCTCGCATTTGAGCCGCCAGAGAAATAGGATCGGGTTCAAGCACCCAGGTTGCGCCACAAGCCTCTTCTTTGCTCATCGGAGCCGCCTGCTCCATTACCCCCTTGTCCACCAGCTCAATATCTCCCAGCCCAATGGCAAAGACCACACCCCCAATATGTGCGGCCGTATGGCGAATCCCTTGCTTTTGCAGCGTATCCAGAATCGTCTGGATCCCCCCGGCAACAATATTGGCATCGTGAAAAACAATCAACGCATTGGGGTCGCAAACCTGAACACAGAACTCAAAATCGGACACCACCGCCCGATTGGTATGCTCCCCATCGACAAAACATAACTTCGGAGCGTCCTGAATCTCCCCCGGATCAATTTCTGAAGCATCGGCGTCGAAACACACAATCTTATCCATCTGGTCCGGTGCCACATCCCGCAACAGCGTCAACATCCGATCGGTAGAATTGTGTGGATATGGAAACGACATCCCGCGCTCGTCCGGCTGTGCGTCGGGGCGTTTGTCGATCGAATAAATCTGGAGACAACGCGGATCCATCAAATAGGTCTGAAGACTCCCCCCCAGATGGGATCCAATTTCCAGATACGTGTAGTCGCTCCACAAATCGCGGACCACCTTTTGAAGCCCCAGGAGCGCCCGACGGTCCTCTTCCCCCGTCCCCGACAGGACGGCGTCGAAAAGGCTCAGATCCATCGTATTGATTCGCGTTTCAAAATCGGCCTGAGTCACAGTGTGCCTCCCCTTACATTTGCATCCGAATTTCTCGGCGTTTGGCCGCCACAAAATATGCATTATCTTCCGAACAAAAATCATCACAGGCCCCACCCTGTGTCACAATCACCGGCAACCCACAGGCCATCGCCTCGGCCACCGGCATCCCGAACCCTTCGCCCCGATAGGGATGTACCAGGCAGTCGCAGGCCGTATACAGCCCGGCCATTTCTTCGTCCGTCAAATCATCGATCAAATAAAGAATCTCCGGCGCATCCGGATCGGCTTGCATAGTACGGATCATCTCCGCCGCCGTCTGTCCTTTGTAAAACGTCTCATCCCCCATCCCTTTGATCACCAGACAAACGTCATCCTCGGGCGTAAACGTCTGTCGATACACCTTCAACAAAACGTCAATACCCTTCCGATAGATCGTCCCGCCCACAAATAAAAACTGGAAGGACTTGTCTGTATCCAGCTTCAACGGGGCGGCATCTGGATGGAATACATCGGTGCGCACCCCATTGGGAATCACCTGCACCCGGTCTGCATCGATCCCACTGTCCACATAGCACTGCTTCACATAGGTGCTGGGAACCCAGACCTCGTCCACACCTTCCTGAATCGGACGCACCCAACCGTCGGGAATCTTCCCGAATTCCCAGGGCTGAATCATCACCCAGTGTCCCTCGGGCGGTGGCGTAAAATCGGGCGGCCACTTGTGACGCACGTGAAATTGAGCCGGTCCACTTAAATCGGCATTGATGCGTTCTGCAATCGGCCCCAACCGTTCGGGATCCACTTCGGGTCCAAACGTGGCGGGCTCAAAGGGAATCAGCTTCAACTCGCAGCCCGACCGAATCAGTTCGGAGGTCAAACCCATATTCACCAGCGACAGGCTGTGATAGACAAACTGTGT
>JAPUJS010000522.1 GCA_027296045.1 bacterium
ACTTCCCCATAACAAGATGGCCCGCCACATAGGAGGGCCGATATCGAAGACCTTGCCGACAAATTTCAAAAGCCCGTTTGACCTGGCCTTGTTGGAGATATCCTTCGGCCAGACGTGCAAACAGAATAGAAGTCGGATTCTTCAAGCAGATCTTTTCAAGCATTGAAAGGGACGCTGACATTTCTGTGTCACCTTTGTAGGGCATTGAAAAGTAAGGAGTATAGGGAAAATTCTCTGAATTGTCAATAGGGAACTACCCAATCCGAGGCTCATCATCTGCCCGGTTAAATTCCCACCCCGTCACAAACGTGCCGTCCTCTTCCGGACGGGCCCAGGCCAAACGCGCCACCAGGCGAATTTCAAATGTGGCCAAATTCTGATCGGCGTCAAAACCCTTCTTCAGCACCTCAAAATCTTTGGTGCGAATCTGCATTCCGTTGGAGCTAATATCCAATATTTCCAGGTCAATATGGCTGCTATCTCCGATCCGTGCCTGGATAGGAATCCCCATCTCCAATCTTGTCGCGCCGCGTTTGTCATCGTCAGAAGCCATAATAATAGATACACTCCTCAGGAAACAGTCGCAAATCTCAAGCCCGATAAACCGATTGCCAGACCCAAATCCGGAAACATTTTGTCAGGTCTTAAATGTAATCAATCTATAGAAAAAATCTACCGCAAAATAAACATCGGGCCGCTTTCTGGCATCTTTTCCGAATGTCCTTGTCACACAAAGCGGGAAATGCTATATTTCTTTTTTATTTTCTACTGTCAAAATTTCAATAACCTGTTGTCTCACACCAATTTATTACCTCACGTAATTTGGGAGGAAGGGCTGATTCTGCTTCAAATATTTACTTCTTTCACCAAGGCGGGGTGTTTGCCTGCCGGGGCGGCCCCTCGATGATCCTCCCGATTCTATGGGTACCATCTACTTTATTGAACCGGCATCCTGCCCTGACCATTGTCGCAACCGCCTCCCTGGGATTGGCGATCTACAGGTAAACCCATGTCTTTATTGCCCACAACCCGGAGTGCGATTGTTCGAAAAGTCGTGCCCTATACCGTTCACGGACAACCCCACTATCAGGTCTTTTACTCCCCCTCGGGCGAAGAGGACAAGGTCTACGAAGCCCGGTTGGGCAACGAAGCGATAGACGAAAAAATCGTAGAAGGCGATCAAGTTAGCATCCACATCATCATGAACCTGGTCACCAAAATTGAAAAAGTTGGATAAGGAAATCCCTATGGATTATACCCCATTGGCCGATCAAAGCCTTGCAGACCAATTGCTCTCCCCGGAAGACATGAACGCTGTCCTCCAATCACCCGATCACGATCTGCTGCTCTTGCTACAGGCTGCCTACAAAGTTCGCCAACATCACTTTGGCCGGCGGGTCCAGCTCCACGTATTGATGAATGCCAAAAGCGGCCTGTGTCCCGAAGACTGCGCCTACTGCTCCCAGTCGGCCGTCTCGGAAGCCGCCATCGACAAATATCCGATGCTTTCCAAACACCAGATCTTGGAAGGTGCCAGAAAGGCCAGGGCCGGAGGTGCCTATCGGTATTGTATCGTCACCAGCGGCCGAGCCCCTTCTCACCAGGAAGTGGAAACGGTGGCCGACATTGTCCGGGACATCAAGCAGGAAATGGAAATCGACATCTGTTGCTGTTTGGGCCTTTTGGACGAACCCAAAGCCCAGATCCTGAAAGCAGCCGGCGTCAATCGGATCAACCACAATTTGAATACCAGCCAGAATTATTCTCCCGAGATTGTGAGTACCCACACCTTCGAAGACCGGATTGAAACCATCAAAAACGTCCAGAAGGTGGGCCTGGACACCTGTTGCGGAGGCATTATCGGCATGGGAGAAACCCATCAGGATGTGATCGACCTGGCCCTATCTTTGCGCGAACTCGACGTGGATTCTATCCCCATTAACTTCCTCCACCCCATCGAAGGCACGCCGCTATCGGGAAAAAAGGAATTGACGCCCCAATATTGTCTGAAAGTCCTCTGCCTCTTCCGCTTCCTCAATCCCCAAAAAGAAATTCGCGTGGCAGGCGGTCGAGAATACAACCTTCGGTCCCTCCAGCCCCTGGCCCTGTACCCGGCCAACTCGCTTTTTATGGAAGGTTATCTCACCACCGATGGACAGAACGTGGAAGAGACACACCAGATGATTGAAGATATGGGTTTTGAAGTCGAAACCGCAGCCCCGGAGATGCTTGAAATTCACACCTAGGACCCAAAAATGATGTGGACCTACGAAAAATATTACGATGTCATCGTTGTCGGCGGCGGCCATGCCGGCACCGAAGCCGCCCTTGCTGCCGCCCGGATGGGTTGTGAAACCCTTCTGTTGACCATGAACCTGGACACGGTCGCCCAGATGTCTTGCAACCCGGCCATCGGCGGGATTGCCAAGGGCCATATGGTCCGGGAAATCGATGCTCTGGGCGGCGAAATGGCCCGAAACATCGACCAAACAGGCCTGCAATTTCGTTTGCTCAACCGCCGCAAAGGCCCCGCCGTTCAGGCACCCCGCGCCCAGGCCGACAAAAAAGCCTACCAGTTCCGCATGAAGCAAGTCATCGAAGACCAGCCCCATCTGGACCTGAAACAGGGCATGCTCGAAGACCTGCTGGTGGAAAACAATCGGATCAAAGGGGTCACCACCAAATCTCAAACCGCCTTCCTTGGACAAACGGTCATTCTGACAACAGGCACTTTTTTGAAGGGCCTCATCCACTTTGGAGATCTCTCCTTCAGCGGTGGACGGGCAGGCGAGCAATCGGCGGAAAAGGCCTCGGACTGTCTTTCACGCCTTGGTTTTGAACTGGGCCGACTCAAAACAGGCACGCCCCCCAGAGTCAATGCCCGCAGCATCGACTACAGTGTATGCGAAGCCCAACCCGGAGACGACCCACCCCGCCCCTTTTCCTACCACACCGAAAAGATCACGCAGGAACAGCTTGCGTGCCATCTGACAAGCACCACGTCCCAAACCCATGAGATCATCCGTCAAAACCTGGACCGTTCGGCCATGTATAGCGGTCGTATCCAGGGCGTTGGACCTCGATATTGCCCTTCGGTCGAAGACAAAATCGTCCGATTTCCCGACAAAGAAAGCCACTTGATCTTCCTCGAGCCCGAAGGCTACCACACCCGGGAAGTCTACCTCAACGGACTGTCGATGAGCCTGCCTGAAGACGTACAAATCCAGGTGGTTCGCAGCATCCCCGGACTGGAAAAAGCCGAAGTGATGCGCCCGGCATACGCCGTCGAATACGATTATGTGCCGCCCACCCAAATTCACCCCACCCTGGAAACCAAGCCCATTGCCGGGCTCTTTTTCGCCGGACAAATCAACGGTACCACCGGCTACGAAGAAGCAGCCGGACAAGGGCTGATGGCCGGGATTAACGCCGCCTTACAGGTTCGAGGAGAAGACCCCCTTATCCTCGACCGGTCCGAAGCCTACATCGGGGTGCTCATCGACGATCTGGTGACCAAGGGCACCGAAGAGCCCTACCGAATGTTCACCTCCCTGGCCGAATATCGGCTCCTGCTCCGGCAAGACAATGCCGATTTGCGACTCACCGAACTGGGACACCGCATCGGATTGGTCTCCGATGGACCCTATGCCCGTTTTCAGAAACGCAAAAAAGCCATCGACATGGAAATCCAACGGCTTCGTGATACCCGAATCACCCCCTCGGATGCCGTTCAGGAACACCTCCGCCAGGTCGGATCTTCTGCCTTGGGCAAACCCGGAACCCTCGCAGACCTGCTCCGTCGTCCCGAACTCCATTACGAATCCATTGCCGCCTTCTGGCCGCCCGCCCGCCCCCTGCCCGAAGACGTTCAGGAATCGGTGGAGGTGGAGCTAAAATACGAAGGCTATATCCAACGTCAGGAATCCCAAGTACACCGATTTCAGGACCTCGAAAAGAAACTCATTCCCAAAGACTTTGAATATGCCGGTCACCGGGTGCTTCGAAACGAGGCGGCTGAAAAATTCAACCGAATCCACCCCCGCTCCCTCGGACAGGCCTCCCGAATTCCGGGTATTTCCCCCTCGGATATCTCCGTTTTAATGATCCTCCTCAAAAAAGAACAGGCAGGTGTCGCGTGAGCTTGAAAGAATCCCAGATTCGATCTATTGTCGGCCTGCTCTCCGATAACGATCCCGACATTGTCGCCACCATGCGCAACAAATTGTTTGAAATGGGCCAAGAAGCATTGCAGGCCGTGCTCGTTTCAACCCCGGAAGGATCGGTTGCCCGCCGGGAAGCCGAACGCGTGCAGCACCTTTTCCGTTCTCCCCCCATCGAGCAGCAGTTTCGACAAATTCTCCGGGAAGACACCGGCGATATCAACCTGGAAGCCGGAGCGTTTACCCTGGCACGATATGGCTACCCCGATTTGGATCTGCCTACCTACACCATGCACGTAGAACACATGGCCTTCGACCTCAACCCGAGGATCGCCCCCGACGACCATCCTATCCGCATGATCCGCACCCTCAATCACTACCTTTTCCAGGAACAAAAATTCAAGGGTGCGGAGGATTATACCAACCGACCCGATCCGGACAACAGCTATCTCAACCGGGTGTTGGATCGAAAAATCGGATTGCCCATCGCCATTTCGGCCCTGTACTTGATTCTGGCAAAACACCTCGAACTGCCCATTGTGGGCGTGGGTCTGCCCCGTCATTTTATGGTCAAATATATCGGGCCCGATGAACAGGAAATCTTCATCGATCCCTTCCACAACGGCCGGATCTTCACCCGGAACGAATGCGTCGAAATTGCCCGGCACTTCTATGAAGGCCCCCAAATCGACCCCTCGCTCCTGTTACCAGAATCGACCAACCAGGAAATTCTGATGCGCATGATGTACAACCTGCTAACTACCTATCATGCCCTCGGCAATGCCAAACGGGTTCGCGGGATCCAAAAACTCATCCGGGTCATCCAGAAAGCGTGATTGCCTTGTCTCTCCATTCAGATTGTATTATACTTTCTCACCCAGATCGATCGGACCCATTCTCATGCCAGAATCCAGCGCCATCAAAATAATCGTCCAGAACCGCAAAGCACGCCGCGACTACGAAATTCTGGATACCTACGAAGCCGGGCTTGCCCTCACAGGTACGGAGGTCAAATCTCTGCGTCAGGGCAAGGCCCATCTCAAAGACAGCTATGCCCGGGTCGAAAACGGTGAAGCCTATTTACACAAGGTCCACATCAGCGAATATATCCAGGGCAACCGGTTTAATCACGACCCTGAGCGCAAACGCAAGCTCCTGCTTCACAAACACGAAATCCGCCGACTCAGAGTACGAACAGAAGAGCGCGGCCTCACGCTCATCCCGCTGAAGCTCTACTTCAAAAAGGGCAGGGCCAAAGTCGAACTCGGCTTGGCTCGTGGAAAGCGGGCCTATGACAAGCGTCAAACCATCGCCCGAAGGGACGCCCAGCGGGATCTGGAGCAAGCCCTGAAGAGCCGCACACAATACGGGAGATAAATGCACAGAGCCTACCGGCACAAGGGTCCATCCTCCCCCATCGCCCTTTGGGCCTCTCTGATCATCTTTTTTCTCTCCCCCATCCATAGCGAAACCGCAACGGACCTTTCCCTTCCGACCGTTCCAATCGGCGCCATCCGCTATGTTTCCCTTAAAGCCCTGGCCGAATTCTTTGCGGTACACCCTGCCCGTCTGGATTCACTGACCCATCAGGCCACGCTGAAGCTAAACGGACACGAATGTGTCTTTACCTTGCTTTCCAGAACCATCCAGATCGATCGGCAGGTTCATCTCCTAGACCATGAAGTCATTTGGCGCAATCAGAATGTGTACGTGCCTGCCAAATCGTTCGATCCGCACCTGAAACAAATTGCCCCCAAGCAAACAGCTCTGTCGTACATCCTGGATCTGAAAATCGAAACCGTCAGAGGCACCACCCAACTGATTTTAGAAACAGATGGCCGGATCCAGCGTGACCAGATTAAACTCGAAAATCTGGGATCGGATCGTCCCACGCTGATCCTTTCAAACAGTCGACTGGCACCCCAGGTTCGAAAACCCGGCAAAAAAGGGTATATCCAGAAAATCTCCCTCAAAAAACGGAAGAACACCATTCGAATTGACCTTCGGGTTCACAAAGACGCGGTCCAACAACTGCTCACCCGGGAAGACCGTCGATATATCTTTTCTATCCAATCCTGGACCCTCCATACCGTGGTCATCGACCCCGGACACGGCGGCAAAGATCCCGGAGCCATCGGTCGAAAGGGCACCAAAGAGAAAACCATTGCCCTGCAAATTGCAAAACGCCTGAAACCCCTGTTGGAGAAAAAATTGGGCGTCAAAGCCGTACTCACCCGAGAAGATGACACCTTTATTCCCCTTCGAAGGCGGGCCCAGATCGCCCGCCAGGAAAACGGCAAACTTTTCGTCAGCATTCATTGCAATGCCTCCAAACGCCGCCAGGCCCAGGGGTGGGAAATCTACTTCCTGTCCGAAGCCCAAACCCCCGAAGCAGCCGAAGTCGCCCGCCAGGAAAATGCTTCGCTCCAATACGAAGCTCCGGAAGCCCTCGAAAAGGTCGACATCATCCGATCGCAGTTGCTGTCGACCCAGTTTCTCAAAGAAAGCCAGAACCTGTCCGGAGCCATCAAAAATGAAGTAGACCACATTCCCAAATTGAAAAACCTGGGCGTCAAACAGGCCAATTTCTACGTGATGCAAGGCACCATGGGCGACATGCCTTCCGTGCTGGTCGAATGCGGATTCCTCTCCAACGCAGCCGAAGAAAAGCGTCTGAAGAGCGGCCCCTTTCAACAGCAAATGGCCGAAGCCATCTATCGAGGCCTCAAGGCCTTCAAGGCCCACTATGAACGATCTATTGCCAGACGCTAGACACCCCATTGCGCTTCCCGACCATGACCTGGGATACCAATACGACCCCCGGGTCGTTGCCGGCTTACATGGCGAAATTAAACTCTCGCAAAATGTCGAAACCTACTGCCAGTGCGGCGGCAAGTCGCCTTTTATGATCTTCAACAACCAGGCAGAAGAACCCGCCTGGTGCCCCTGCCGCCCCTACCGAATGCAAATTCGAAGGATCGATCGCTACCTGAAAAACTCCGGTATCCCGGCCCCATTTCGCTACAAATACCTCCATGACTTCCGGGAGCACTACGAAGACGGTCAGCCCATTCCCGGTGCCTATGAACTCAAGATGCGCCTCAACACCCTGATCGACACCGTGCAAAATAGCGAAAGTACCAGCGGGTCGGCTCCCGGGGCAAACACCACCTTGAAACCGAACAAGGGGTTTTATTTCTGGGGCAATCCAGGAGGCGGGAAAACGTATTTCTCCTATATCGCCCTCAACGAACTCATGTTCCATTTTGTCCGCCCCGGCAAGTTCATTTCCCTGTCCAAAAGCTTCCAGGAAATCCGACACACCTTCGATGAAGACAGCGTCATGCACGGGCAGGCCCTCCAGATCCTCGAAAACCTGAGCACCGTTCCCTTTCTCGTCATCGACGATTTCGGGGTCCAGCGCAACACCGAATGGGAACTCGAAATCCTTTACAATCTCATCGACTCCCGCTACGCCAACCAGCGCCTCACGATTGTGACCACCAATCAAAATATCGATGAGCTCAAAGAACTCGCCCAGGGCCGGATCTATTCCCGCCTCATAGAAATGTGTTATATCATCCATGCCTCCGCCCCCGACTATCGAGAACGAGGCGTCAGACGAAACGGAACATAAGTCCCGGGTTGTATAAACTCGCAACCCGGAACATTCAGCCTTGGAGTCTTTGAACATGAGCCAGCGTGTTGACGGTCGAGCCCCCGACGAACTCCGCCCGCTCCACATCACCCGGGGGTATATGCCTCAGGCCGAAGGATCGGCCCTGATTAAAATAGGCAACACCCACGTCATTTGCACCGCCAGTGTGGAAGAACGCGTGCCCCACTTCCTGGTGGGCAAACGCCAGGGCTGGCTCACAGCCGAATACGCAATGCTTCCCCGTTCCACCCACACCCGCACCCAGCGTGAAACCAGGGGCGTCAAAGGGCGCACACAAGAAATTCAGCGCCTCATCGGCCGGTCCCTCCGGGCCGTGGTCGATCTCAAAGCACTCGGCATACGTACCCTGTGGATCGACTGCGACGTCATCAGCGCCGACGGGGGCACCCGCACCGCCTCCATTTCGGGCGCTTATGTCGCCGTAGCCGATGCCCTTATCACGCTCAAGAAAAAAGGCCTGATCCAATCAGACCCGGTCACCCGTTCCGTGGCCGCCATCAGCGTGGGCATTATCGATAACACCCCCATGCTCGATCTGTGTTATGCCGAAGATTCCAATGCCGAAGTGGATATGAACATCGTCATGACCGGCGAAGACCATTTCATCGAAGTCCAGGGCACAGCCGAAGGCACCCCCTTTAGCCAGGCACAAATGCAAGCGCTGATCGGTCTGGCTCAAAAAGGAATTGCTGAAATCACAGCAATGCAGCAAGAGGTGCTTTCACAAGATTGACATGAAAACCCTCGTCATCGCCACCACAAACCGGGGCAAACTTCACGAGATCCTTCAGATTCTCGGCCCCGATATTTGCCTCAAATCCCTGGCCGATTTCCCAAACGCTCCCGAGGTTATCGAAGACGGCGACACCTTTGAGGCCAATGCCATCAAAAAAGCCAGCATCATTGCCGAACACACCGGCCTGCCCACCCTGGCCGACGACTCGGGCCTGGAAGTCGATGCCCTCAACGGTGCCCCCGGCATCTACTCCGCTCGCTTCTCGGGTGAAAATGCCACCGACTCATCCAACAACACCAAACTCCTGTGCCTCCTGGAAAACACACCCGACGATCAGCGCACGGCCCGTTTCCGCTGTGCCATCGCAATCGTTTCTGCCGACGGCACGGTCCAGACCACCGAAGCCGCCTGGGAAGGCCGCATCCTGAGATCTCCGCGAGGCGAACACGGCTTCGGCTACGACCCCCTCTTTCTCATTCCCGATCAAAACTGCACCTCCGCCGAACTCCCCCCCGAACAAAAAAACCGCCTCAGCCACCGGGGCCAGGCGCTTCGAGCAGCCAAACCGCTCCTCCTGAATGTGCTAGAACAAATACCCGAATAAAAAAAGCGGCCCTCATTTCTATTTGCCCTGAAGGTCGCGCCTTATACAAAATAAAAAACCAGGCCATAACCCGAAGGAATCATGCCTGGACGTGCGTAGAGGGGGGTTCTGCGGCCCTCTGCGATCCCCCTCTGCGATCCCCCTCTGCGATCCTGCTTCCCCTCAATTCAAATGCTTATCCCCCCGCCGATTTTCATCCTCCCCGGCTTTCCGCGCCTTATACCGTCTGGACCGCCGAATAAAAATCCAGACCAGCCCGGCCAGTGCCGCAATCTGAACCGCCTGCCAGATCCGCCCCTCCCAACCCAAAATCCCCGGCCACAACGCCGCAATCGAAACTACAATAAATGCATCTTCCAACAAAATCCACAACGGTCGCTCGCCCATAACAATCTCTCTTTTCTCAAATCCACCCGCTAAAACAGAAACGACACATATCAGGGAAAAAAGTTAGGGGTTAGGTCAATGCACCCTCTCTTCCAACGGGTCCGGCTCATCCCCTTGCAAATACGAATACACCTGATAGTTTCGATACACCAGCTTCACATAAGTACGCGTTTCTTTATACGGGATACTCTCCACAAACTCATCCACGTCTCGCTTCGTCAACCGACGAGACCACCTCCTTGCAGCCGTCAATCCGGCATTATAAGCCGAAAGGGCCAGCCCCAACTTTCGCTCATCCTCCCGCCGAAACGTGCGCAAATGATCCGACAAATGTTGGCCGCCCAGCCGAATGGACACCTGGGGGTTCCATAAGTCCTCGGTAGAAAACGGGTTCAATTTAATCTTCCGGGCTATTTGCTTCCCCGTCGTCGGCATCACCTGCATCAAACCACGCGCACCAACCCGGGACATCGCCTCTTCGTCAAAAGCACTTTCCTGACGCATAATCGCCAGGATCAAATTGGGATCCAGGTCCATTTTCGAGGCGGCTTCATTCACTTCCCCCCAGTAATAGGTCGGATAAAACCGCCGAAAGGAAGCCAGCGTCATCGGCACCCCCTGTTGTCGCTCTTGCGCGATCATCCTACCAGACACCTGGAGGGCCTTGTTCATCACCCGGATACGCTCAAAACGCTGCAAGAGTTCATCCAGCGCATACAAATCTCGACCATGCACCCGAAGCGCCCGATCATACTCGCGTTCGGCTGCTCGATAAAGCCCCAGCGATGCCAGCAAATCGCCGGTTATCAAAAATCGAGAGGATTCATAAGGTATATTCTGCGGGTTGGGAATCGCATCTGGTGTTTCCGGATACACCTCCGTCCCCAATCCCAGTACCGCCCGAGCCCTGGCAGAATAATAGGACGTGGGAAATCCCTCAGACGCCCGACCGATCCAGTACAACCCCTCTTCCTCCTGACCGAGCTTCTGATAGCACTTTCCGGCCCAGTAATAGCCCTGGTCCCGCAGGTAGTTTTCGAGTGTATTTTGAGCCAACCGCAAAAAGGATCGAGCAGCCCCATCATACTCTTTAAGCTTATAAAGCGCAAATCCCGCTCGCCAGGAGGCCTGATCGGCATACGAACTTTTGGGATAGGTCTTGGCCAGCTTCAAAAACACATTTCGCGCATCCCGGTGCCGACCCCGTCGTTCATAGGCCATCGCCGCTTGCCACATCGCCTCGGACGCACCCCTCAGGGAGGGATACTGCCGGGCAAAGGCCAGAAACCGGGTGGCCGCTGTCAAATTATGCCCGCGTTTGACCGCACAGCGGCCCATCTCAAACAGGGCCTTGGGTATTTCATACACTTTGTGGGCCCGTTCAAACGCCCGTTCGGCCGTCCGATACCGGCGGGTATTGTAATAGACGTTTCCTAATTCATACTGTGCCCGGCCTCCCCACACCGTATCCGACACCTTTTTGACCAGAGTCCGGAACAAAGTAGTGGCTTGCCTGAATTTTTTACTGCGGGCATAGGCGACCCCGGCATAAAACTGCTCCGCAGGTCCTTGAAACGGCTGCAACGTCTTGAGAACCCGACTCGTCTCCGAATGTCTGGGATATTCCCGAACCAGTTGCCACCAGGTGTTTCTGGCCCCCACCGAATCACCGGCTGCAAGAAGCGCATTTGCCAATCCCACAAAAGCAGACGCTTCCTGGTCGCTTTTTCCGAGCAACGCCCGATAATATTCCGCTGCCTGTTTCGGATCTTCGATTTCCGTCGACAATTCAGCGGCTTTCAAAGCCGCGACATCCCACAACAAACTCGGCGACTCCCGATCCACCACACGGGCATAATACACCACTGCACTATCTGCCAGCCCAATGCCTTCCATACACAGACCCTGCCAGAAGTCCAGATAGTCCCCAATCGCCTCATGGTATGCCCCCTCCGTTCGAAACCCTTTCAGAGCGGCCGGATACTCTTTCAAAAAACGGTGACAGACCGCCCGCTGCAACACCACTTTGCGTCTCTCCCATGCATCCAAACCATCCAGATCTATATCCGCAAGGATGTTCAAAGCAGGCCCATACTCCCCTTTCGAAATCAGCGCTTCCGTCTCAAACAACGGATCCAGCTGCTCGCTCATTCCCAGGGACCCGGTCATCCCCAGAAACACCAGGAAAACCAGCAAAGCTGCCCCAAGGGAAAAACGGCGGACATCCATCGCCTTTAGAGGCTGTAATCGAGTGTTAAGCAATGTATCAGAAAAAGACATAATTATTTAAAAATCAAATACCTATATGAATACCAACACGAATGATCAGATCATGACTTGCTTTGACACGGTTTTCAAAAATAACCAACTTCATCAAAGAACACAACCACCCTTTGGGAATACCTTCTATAAGGAAAATCAATAAGTTATGTCCATGTGTGCCACAACTTTAGGCGAAAATAACCCGCTTGTCAAGCCTAAAGACCTCATCCCTGTCCTATCAGCGGGAATTGGGGCTTGAACCATGTCCGACTGTCTATATGTTATCATCGGCACCCCTGGCCAAACCTTGTCACCTGATTTCCGTCTGGGTCTGTTCTGAACTTGCCTTTCGCTTCTAAGCGCGCTATCTTGCCACCTGAGAGGGGCCGGGCTTAGATGC
>JAPUJS010000523.1 GCA_027296045.1 bacterium
ACCGGCTCACGCCCTGTAGCGTTTCAACCCACATCACGCCGTCCTGAGACTGGAAAATGGATAGCACAAAATCGTCCGCCAGGTCGTCCTGCGTTGTATACGTCTGCCACCGTTGCGCCTGCGCCTCACCCGGATTGAACGCGATCGGCAGGATCAGCAGCGCCCAGCGGCACAAGCGACTAACCCTCATACTTCTTGATCTCCAGCTCGTTCCCGTCCGGATCGCAAAAATACGTCGCCAGCCCCTCTCCAAACGCCCCCTTATTCAACGTGGGACCGCGCATCACCAGGTCCTGCTCCTTCAACCGCTCCAACACCGCGTCGTACGCCTTCCCGTCCAGGCAGAACGCTACATGGTCCGTCCCCGTCTTCACCACCGGATTCACCGGCCGGTACACCGGCCTGCAAAACAAGACCAGCAGCCCCTCTCCGACCTGAAATACCGCCTGCGACCCATCCTCTCGCTGGCTCACCAGATCCAGCCCCAGAACCTCCTTGTAAAACGAAACGGACCGATCCAGGTCTGTCACCCGCAAACTCACGTGATCATAACATATCATAACAACCTCCTTCTTCTAAAATGTCACCTCACCGATGCTCGGCCACAACTACTTTCGTGGGCCCGATAGGCTGAAACGAAAGTGCCACATTGTCCAGATACACGTCCATATCCCGGGGCGAAGACCACTTACCCCCATAATACAAATTCATCCAGAACTGCTCAATCTTCAATTCCTCCACATCTCGAAACCGCACATCCGTCTTCTCCATCGCCAGTTCCCCGTCCACCCAACCCCGCAAAACCCCGTCGTTTTCCCCCGGCGTATTTAACTGAACGTAGGTCTCAATACAATACCACTGTCCGTTTCGAAGCGACCCCCGATCTTCAACATCCCAGTGAAAATTGGACCCATACTGGCCCTCCATATCGGCATGGTAGGTATAAAAATAGACCTGCGTTTCCCCGTCGCGCACCTTCGACTTCCGAAACCCCATCCGGGCAGACCAGCCATCCTGTCCGTTCACCTTGCGCCCACCCCAGCCCGACCGATTGTACGTGCCAGAAGGTCCGGGCAATTTCCCGCCCTGGCCCGGATCCCAGTTTTCCCCAAAACGCAGATAATAACGTCCATAAAGCGATTCGGGTTCGTCCATTCCAGCATCGGAAAACTTATAAATCAAACTCCCGCCATAGTGGTCATCTCCCCGAATTCTGAACTGGAGTGAATGCCTGCCGTCAAACACCCCGTCGCCCGAAATCAACGCCCGATTTTGACCGTGACTCACATCTGTAAACCGTTTGGTATATGCTTCGTCCTCAAAGCCCTCAAAGAAAAAAACCTCCGGGTTGGATTGTGCTGGATCTTTCGACTCCGAATTCTGGCCCATCAAATCACCTCCAAAGCTCATCAAGATCAGCATCCCTAAAATCACGCCCCTGCTGCTCCATCGCATGTCGATCACCTGAAATGGTCAAATCCCTTTGCCGTCAAAACTGCTCGCCTGCCATTTTCATCTTCCAGAAATAACTCGGCCTGTCCCTCTTCAATCTGTCCAATCTCAGAAACCAATGGAAAGTCTGTGCTCGCCCCAAGGCGTTCAACTGCGTCCACCCGGTCTGGATCAACCGTAAACAAGAGTTCGTAATCCTCTCCTCCCGAAAGTGCAAGATCCAGAACCCTCCGTCTGGTTGCCTCGCAAAAGGTGCGATAAGACCCGGATAGAGGCACAGACGCCTCACGGATCACAGCGTTTACCTGACTTGCCCTGCAAATATGCCGTAAGTCCGATGCCACACCGTCCGACACATCCATCATAGCCGTTACAGCCCCGCTCTTTGCAAGTGCCGCTCCCAACGCCACACGGGGCTCTGGACGGTGATGCCGCCGGATCAAAAATTGCAGATCGACATTGTCCATTGAAACGGAGGCATCCGCCAAGACCAATCCCGCCCCGGAATCTCCCAGCGAACCCGACACATAAACCCGATCGCCGGGCCTGGCACCCGACCGGTAGCACACTCGGTCTCGAAGCATCTTGCCCGAAAGTGTTAGGTTGAGCACCAGAGGCCCCGGACTTTTTGTGGTATCACCACCTGCAATGACCACACCAAACTGTTCGGCACAGGCAAACAACCCGTTGTAAACCCGTTCCAAATACCCGGCATCCAGATCCGCCGGCACCGACACCGATACCACCGCATCCGTAGGTGTCCCCCCCATTGCCGCTACATCGGAAAGATTCACAGCCAGAAGTTTATAGCCCAGTCCTTCCGGCCCTGCCGTCTGTGTAAAGTGTATCGACTCCACCATCATATCGGTTGTCACGAGGCGCACCCACTCTGCATCGAGTGCAAATACCGCGCAATCGTCGCCAATCCCACACAAGACGTCACCGCCTTGCTTGTGCTGGGCAATCCGGTCGATAAACCCGAATTCCCCCAGTTCCTGAAATGTCTCCATCCTTTTCACCGATAGAATAAAACAGATCCTGCACTCAAACTGCCCCGTCTTCACCTCGCTGCCAGAGCACCACATCTTGATAAGGCACATCGCCCCCAAAAATGTCCAGCGCACTCCCAATCGTCAGATCCACACGTCCCCCGCCCAGCGCTTTCACCCGGTCCAGATCGTCCAGTGCTTTCGCCCCCCCGGCATAGGTCACCGGAACCGGAGATGCTGCACCCAGCAGTTCAACCAGGTCGGCCTCGATGCCCATACGCTTGCCCTCGACATCCACGCCGTGCACCAGAAATTCGGCACAAAACTCGGCCAACCAGGAAAGAGTCTGCGCATTCACCAAGACCTCTGTAAAAGTCTGCCACCGGTCGGTGACCACATAAAAATCTCCATTTTTACGCCGACAGCTCAAATCCAATACCAGCCGGTCCTTGCCAACCCGATCCACCAGATCCTGCAATCGTTCCTGGTCCACCTGCCCGTCTCGAAACACATAAGAAGTCACAATCACATGGCTGGCCCCGGCTTCCAGATAGATCTCCGCATTCTCCGGTCCAATCCCACCCCCCATTTGCATGCCACCCGGAAAGGCCTTCAATGCAGACAGAGCCGCCCCTTCGTTTCCCGGCCCCAGCGCAATCACATGGCCTC
>JAPUJS010000524.1 GCA_027296045.1 bacterium
TCCATTTCCCGGAAATGGGGATAAATCGTAATACAAAATACCGGACGTTCGGTATTGGCGCCCGCCACCGTATGGACCATATAGGTCACACGTTCGGAAAACTCTTCAACCGAAAACCCCGCCCCGACCATATTCACCGAAAGCGCTAACGTGGCCACATCCCAATCTTCACGAGCCGCAATATAATCCGCCAGTTCGGGCTCACAATAGGCCGAGCCCCCTACGCCCAGATTGATCAAATCGGCACCGATCCGCCAGGCCACCTGGCCCACATAGGTCAAATGCATGGCCGTTGCCGAGGACCCGTGCGTAATTGAAGTGCCATAACTCAAATAACGCAGTTTCGGCACTTCCTCGGCCGAAGGTGGCCGCAATCCGTCCCCTTCGATGCCATGAAAATGCAACATGTTGCCTTTCAACATAAACCGCCACACCCGGGGCGAAAAAACCAGCGAATCCGTCACCGCTGCATCCAGCGATTTTAGCCGGGCAGGATAAGCCATCTCAATCGTCTTTGGTTCCCTGCCCACAGTCACCCGTGGCGATGCTTGAAAGGGCCCGAAAAAAGGAAAGACCTCTGCCGATCCTTCTGGACATGACACCGTCACCTTCACCGTCTCCCCCTCACTCACAAACCGGATCTCCGACCCTGCCGGACTCAGCATCCGCTCTTGAGCCCGTTCGTTCAAACACAAGCGCACGTCTTCAGGCACCCGTTGGAGCCGCTTCCCAGAAGCTCCCGCAATCTCCCGCAATTCAGCCACATTGTGAAATTCAACATTCTCATAAATCATTGTCTATCTCTCCCCATAAAGCAACGTCTGAAGTGAGGCCTACCAACAAAGAGAAACCTCCCCCACCCCCAGGTCACGCCCGAGCGTCCGTTCCTTCCCAAACGCCTGGACTTCCAATTCCACGCGATCTATTTGTCCTGGCATCCTGATGCCTCCAATGTCGACAAGGGTTTCAATTTCATCCGGATGATGATACTTTGCAAAGGCCCCAATCTGACGGAAAGCCCACCTTCTGAATACAGGATTTCAGCCGTCTCACGCAAGCCAAAAAACGAATAAGAATCGAACACAGGCTCCAAATCTACCGCTTCTATCCCAACGCCCAGTAGCTGTAACGTTGGCCGGACCTCCCGTTCCATTTTAGGGTCCAAATTGTGTACCACCAGCAAGGCAGAATCGGCCCTATGCCGGGTATATGCAAACACCCGGTCTTCCGGATCTCCTCCGTCAAAAGAATTTCGGTGAAAATAAATGTGTCCTTCCCGAAGCTCAGGCAGATCTTGATTTAAATCATAAAGACATGTATAGGCCCGAACAAGCGCCCCTCGAATGGGTCCATGCCTGTGTTCCGGATGCAACAGCGTCGGGTTTTCAAAATCGGTCTCCGTTTCTTCTCCCCAGGTGGTACCCCATTCTAAAGCATAGGCCATATTCACATGTCCTGCAGTTCCCACCGTAACATTTATTAAAGAACACTGGAGATTTTTCAACAAAGCCATCACCAAATCTAAGTCTGCCTGTCCGGCCAGCTTCTGCCACCGAGTTTTCAGCCCCCCGTCGGCCTCCAACCAGCCGACAAATCGCTCCCGCCAGATCCGGGTTGCCCGCACACTGTCGTGGTTTTCAAAATAGGCCACCGCCACGGTTCGGGGTGCAAAAGTCCCAAAGGTGTGCTCCAAAAATGAAATATACGGCTCGGCGTGGTCCACATCCCGATGAAAGTCCACCAGCAACGCATAGATCATATCCGTCGGGATATCCACCGCTTCTTGCAGTTCACAGAGTGTTTCGCCCAGCACCAGAGCATCGGGTTTTACCTGGTGAATCCGGTTGATGAGTTGCTTGAGAAAAGGCCGATCCACCGTTTGGCTGGCGTCGATCCGCACGCCATCCAGATCGCACGTTTGAATCCAGAAGGGCGCGATCCTGGATAAAAAATCTTGCAACCGCAGGTTAAACGGCAGATCCAGGAGTGCCACGTCCGAATACACCAGCCAGGCAATTTGATGAATTTTGGGTTGCCCCAAATCGTCCAGCATATACCACTCAGGATGCGATTGGATCAGCGGACAATCCCGGCTTGTCTGCATCAAAACCAGATCGAAAATCACCCGCTTGTCCAGATCGTGGGCCCTTTGAATTAGCATCCTCAACTCCGCCCGCCCCACGATCTGAGTCAGCACATCCTGCCCTACCTGGGCAATCCAATCCTCCAGTCGCTCCAGGTCCCTTCCAAATCGGCTTTGGAGCTGTGGGGGAAGCAAGTCTTGCAGATCTTTGTCCCGAATCCATCCCCCCATCACCAGCTCAGACAAATCCACGGTCGAAAGCGGGCTGACCAGATGAGGATCGAGACGAAAAAAATCCTTCACAGCATAGGGACTGCCCAGTTTACCCTTGCGAACATCTTCACCCGTATACAAATCTTTATATCCAGGCTCAAAAAAAGGCAGCAGATAAACCACATCGGTCGGCACATCCTCCAGCACATTCATCGCAGCCCGAAAGGTGCCGCTCACAAACCGACCGTTCTGGACCGATGCCCCGACCTTGCGCACACACAACTCGGTTACAGAAGGACAGCCACGCACCCAATCGGGGCTTACGGCGATCAGGCCGTCTTGATTGTGGGCAATGTCGTTTAAAAGGACCCAATCCTTTGACGCATCGTTTGAACCGTCTGCAGAGAAAGCAGTTGTATAATGAAAAACCCCCGTCTGTGTCAAGGTCAACAGAGGGGATTCAAAAACCAGATTATTTCCACGCAAACAGGGACATCCGCACGCATCGGTAACCAGATCCATCGGAATGTCAACTCCCGGATCCGCTTGATAAGCCCCCTCCTTGTTCACCGTCCCCAAAGCATTGATATCTGTCCACAACTTGGCCGCCAGATCTTCTGCCCGAACCCGTCCTGGATCGATGCCGCTTACATACATTTCGACAGAAATACGGCAGTCAACCTTCCCTCCGGGCTCCAGAAAGGTGCGAGCCATGGTGGGACCAAATGAGACCCCATCCAGTTCAATGGCCAAATTACCTGCCCAAATATCCTGGGAATCGAAAGCTTGTGACGAATATGTGCGGTGAAGTTTTTGAAAAATCAGCGACCGGGTCGCCCCCATACGTCATCCTTAAGCTGAGTTAACAGATATTTAACATACCAGAAACGGTAAGGAAATAAAATCGCTTTACTTTGATATTTATCCCTATTATTTTAGTGTGATTTTTCTTACGAACACGCTTAACGGTACACGTAAATAGCCCAAAAATCAATCATGAATACTTTACCCATGCCCCCTG
>JAPUJS010000525.1 GCA_027296045.1 bacterium
CTGGGCCTATTCGCCGTCCTCCTGGTCCTGTTTGCCATCGCCGTCTACGTGGCCTTCAAAGACCTGGATGAAGAGTACAAATACTTGGATTGAAAAAGAGCTTTGAAAGTTCCAACACTTTTTTTATGTGGATGGGCTCTGTGACCTGTTTTTTTTCAAAACGCATCATCCAGGGCCTCGACGTCCTGATCTAAAATGTGGATTCCACATCCAGGATAAACGAATATTTTTCAAAACGAATTACCCCTCCACCACCGGCAGATGCAAACACGAAGCCGTCCCTCGCCCGTGATGAATACGATTTCGGGCAACCCGCAATCCGGTTTCCGACCACGGTGACGTCAACGTATTCGGATGCGGCTGAATCCTGGGAAAATCGCTACTGGTCACCATCAATCCCACGCGCGACCCTTTCGGAAACGTGTAGGCCAGATTGCCCATGTGCAACCGGATTGGAGTCATTTCATTTTCCGGCATTGCCTCCGGCGTCTCCCATCCGTTTCGATACCGACACCGCAGGGACCCCAGCGTCAAACACGTCACCGCTCCCGTTTCTTCTTCCACACACAGTTTGGCCACAAAATCGGTATCTGCCGCATCGCTGGACACCCATAGATCCAGACCCACTTCGCCCATCACCACCGTCGGATTGTCCAGAACATCACTTCGATAATACAGCACATCCCCCCGTTCCAAAATCGGCCGCTGATCCATCGGACCCCGATTTTCCAACCCCCAGTAGACAGCACCGCCCAGCGTCGGCACCGGATCTCCGGGATCGTACACATACCCGTCTTCTCCTTCAAAATCTGGCACATCCCCGACCAACACCCCATCACCGGTCCTCATATTTGCACTGCCCTGAGAAGTCAGATAAAAAGCCCGATCCTGTGCTTCTGGAGGGGGCCAGTCGGAAGCATAAACCCATCGATTCTCCCCCATCAAAAACACCTTCACAGGCGGCTGTGCATCAAACCCGTTGTCCTTCTCCTGCAGATAATAATCTAAAAATTGAAGCTCGTGTGCCAGAACCGGAAAATCGGCATCCGGCCCAAAATCCCAATCGCCATATCGTCGGTGCTCTATTCCCGAACCACTGATGGTCGAATGTCCCCACGGACCGATCAAAAGCCTCTGTCCCGTCCGGGCCGCCTCCGTCGCCCCCTGATCCCGTATATTTTGATAGGCCTCAAACTGCGACCGTGTCAGATGGTCGAACCACCCGCCTGCGTGCAGCCCCGGCACCCGCACCTGTTCGTGCATCCTGCACTGGTCAATCGCCTCCCAATAGGCATCGTAAGCATCGTGCACCGCCCACGTGGACAGCACCGGCGTCTGAAACCCCACATATTCTGCAATCGCCTCCGGATCCGACAGCCCGTGCAATTCCTCCCACTCAAAATGCTCCATAGGCGGCTGGTTTCGACCCGACGCGTGCGTCAACGACCACCGGATCGCATTGCCAAGCGCAAAACACCCGTCGTACCGAATCCAGTCTCTGAAATAAGACCCCGGTGCCACCGACGGCGCAATACACTTCAAGGCCTCGTGTCCCCCGCTGGCTGCCGGAACCTGCACAATGCCCAGATAGCTCCGGCCCCACATCCCGATCCGCCCGTTGCACCACCGCTGATTCGCGATCCAGTCCAGGGTTGCCTGACCGTCTCGCGCCTCGTCCACAAGAGGTGTGAACTGTCCCTCCGAATCGTATTTCCCACGGCAGTCCTGCACCACAAAAGCATAACCTCGTTCCACAAATTTCCTGGCAGTACCCTGCTGACCCACCCGATGATAAGGCGTTCGCACCAGCACCACCGGAAACGGTCCGGGCCCGTCTGGCAAATACACATCCGTCGCCAGATGGATCCCGTCTTCTGCTGAAACCTTCAAACACAACAGCAGCTGCATATCCAACCTCCCCAATTGTGACCTGAATCTTCCTGCACACAGGGTCCATGATAAGACTTGATGCGGTGCCTTCCAACCTCTATATTCTCTATTTCTTCATCTCACACTCCGTTCCCAGGATCTGATCAGAGGATACACCCGTGCCCTTTCCAATCGACCCCGAAGCCCTCACAACCGAATGGCTCACCCGGACCCTGCGCGATGCCGGAGCGATCCAGAGCGCGAAAGTAACGGCATTCCAGACCCGAGAATTGAGCCAGGCAAAAGGTATGGCCGCCCGCTACATCCTGATCAGCCTGTCTTATGACACACCCAAATCCGATGCGCCCCGATCCCTCTTTGCCAAATTTCCCAGACCCAACTGGGCAGAAAAAGGGGATCAGATGGGGACATTCGATCGAGAATCCCATTTTTACAGACACCTCGCCGACCGGGTCGTCCTTAGGGTCCCCCGCTGTTATTATAACGCCCTGGACGAAACAGGCTTCCTGCTCCTGCTCGAAGACCTGTCTCCCGCCCGCTGTGGAGACCGGGTTGCCGGCTGTTCCTTCGAACAGGCCGAACTGGCCGTTGCGCAGGTTGCCGGGATGCACGCTGCCTGGTGGATGCATCCCGATTTGTCGAATCCGGATCTGGTCGTCCAGCCCGATCTGGACGTGTTTCAGACCTATGCAGGAATGTACTCGGAGAGTGCCCGTGCGTTCATGGAAAAAGCGGGCCACCTGATCCCGACTGGCGTTTCGGAGGTCGTTGAGCGCATTGGCGATTATTTTATGCCGATTGTACTATATACATTTCAAGAACCGCCTCTAACCTTCATCCACGCCGACTATCACCTGGACAACCTCTTTTTTGCCACCCCCGAAGGCGGCACCCCCTTTGCCGTCATCGACTGGCATCAGGGACAGCAGGGACAGGGACCTTATGACATCGGCTATTTCCTGTGCCGCAGCTTTCCCCCTGGGGATCGGAAAGCCTGGGAACGGAAGCTCCTGGAAACATACTATGCCCGCCTCATAGAAGGAGGTGTTGAGGACTACCCCTTCAATCGCTGCTGGCATGACTATCAATTCTCCCAGCTCCTTAATCTGATGAGAATTGTAATGATCATCGGAGATGACATGATGGGCCCCGACCAGAAAAATTTGTTTTACGACATCCTCATGCCCCGATCCTGTGCCGCCGCCCTCGAACTCAACGCTGTAGACCTTGTGGATAAATTAACCCGGCAGTAGAAAGGAGCCCGTCTTGAGCACCGACCGTCCCAACATCCTCTTCATCATGTCCGACGATCACGCCTCGCATGCCATGAGCTGCTACGGCTCTCGCATCAACGAAACGCCCAACCTGGACCGCATTGCCAAAGAAGGCATGCGCTTTGACAACTGCTTTTGCACCAACTCCATCTGTGGCCCTTCCCGCGCCACCATCTTCACCGGCACCTATAATCACATCAACGGCATGACCACCCTTGCTACCAAAATGGACGGCCGTCAAATCACCTTCCCCAAACTCCTGCAAAAAGCCGGCTATCAAACCGCCATGATCGGCAAATGGCACCTCGGCCACGGCGGCATCCACGACCCCACTGGCTTCGACTACTGGAACGTCTTGCCCGGACAGGGCCTCTATCACAACCCCAAAATGATCGAAATGGGCAACGAAAAAGTCTACGAAGGCTATGTCACCGACATCATCACCAACCTCTCCCTGGACTGGCTCAAATCCTGCGCCAAAAACCGCCCCTTCCTCCTCATGTATCATCACAAAGCCCCCCACCGGGAATGGGAGCCGGATGAAAAACACGCTCAGATGTACGAAGACATCGACATCCCCGAACCCGAAACCTTCTGGGACGACTACAGCAACCGGGCCTCTGCCGCAAAAGAAGCCAAAATGCGTGTTGACCGCGACATGAACCTGAAAGACCTCAAGGTCCCCACCCCCGAAGGCCTCACCCCTGAAGGTGAAAAAAAGTGGAAATACCAGCGCTACATCAAAGATTACCTCCGCTGTGTGGCCTCCATCGACGACAACGTCGGCCGCGTCCTCGACTATCTCGACAGGGAAGGCCTCACCGAAAACACCATCGTCATCTACACCTCCGACCAGGGCTTCTTCCTGGGTGACCACGGCTGGTATGACAAGCGATTTATGTATGAAGAATCCCTCCGTATGCCCTTCATCATCCGCTATCCCAAAGAAATCCAACCCGGATCCATCAACGACCAAATGATCCTCAACGTCGACTTCGCCCCCACCTTCCTCGAATATGCCGGCATCGACATCCCCGACTCTTTCCAGGGCGCCAGCATCCGCCCCGTCCTAAACGGCGATCCCCCCGAAGATTGGCAAACCTCAATGTATTACCGCTACTGGATGCACCTGGCTCACCACAACGTCTACGCCCACTACGGCGTGCGCACCCACCGCTACAAACTCATCTACTACTATGCAGATGCCCTGGCCCAGGAAGGTGCCATCGACGACTCCCGAGAGCCCGAATGGGAACTCTTTCACCTCGAAAAAGATCCTTATGAAATGAACAATATTTACAATGACCCCGACTATGCAGAGATTATCACAGAACTCAAAGAAGAGCTTTATCGCCTCCAGGACAGGGTGGAAGATGAGCGGTATAAGAAAGATGTGTGAGGCAGGATCG
>JAPUJS010000526.1 GCA_027296045.1 bacterium
TCATCCAGATCATAGGCCTGGATCATGGTCCCCATCGACCCGTCCATCAGCAGAATTCTTTCCCTCAGCAGTTCCCTAATCTGTTCACCTGACATAGCTCCATCCTGTGTGTCCAACATCCGCAATGAATTCCGATATTCAAATGCCTGCTTCAAATATAAAAACCTACGCCAAAACCGCCAAAAGATCAATCAAGAACCTGTTGATTCCACCAACGCCTCTGTTGATCTTCGGTCCAACGTAAAACCGTCCGAACTCCTTATTGGAATCCGGACGGTTAGAACCTCCCTCTTTCGTTTCCATTAACCACCAGCCGCATCCTTGCGTTTTCTCGCTTCTCGCCGGGCGGAAAACTGCTTTTTTAAGTTCTCATCCACATACTTGCCCCTGGTCTCTTCCCGACGCGTCCGAATTGATTCCTGCACCCCGGCCAATTTGTTCTTTTCTTCTTCGGGCCGAGAATCATCCTTCATCCGTTGGCCCATCGCCACCATCAGCTTGCGATAAGTATTCTGGTCTTCCGCATTGGGATGCAGAGTGAAGGGCGGCACAAATTTCATCCCCGGGAATTCCTTCCGGCGCTGGGGATTGGTCTCCTGCGTCAAATCCCGCGGGAACAACTGGAACAAAAGCCGAATTTTGGGCGCATCCTGCGGGGTCACCTGTGCCAGCGTCAACGGCAACCAGATCTCTACTTCTTTGCCCACCTTCTGGGAGAAGGTGCGCATCATCAGTTCCTTGATCTCGTCTGCAACTTCAAACTTTAACAAAAAACCCAGCGCCGTATTGACCTTTTGCAAATTGTCGTTGGGCTTCTTCAATACAGAAGGGGTCAGAAAGTCGTGATCAATATCGGTCAATGGATTGATGTTTACAAACATCGAGATTTCGTCCACCCCAAAATCAATCAGGGTCACCGGGCTAATAACCTTTTTCTCCTCCACCCGTTCCAGACATTTCTCCAGCGTGTCCGGGATGCTTTCGAAATACCCGTTTCCCCCCCGCTTTGCCCACACCCCGCCTCCGCCCAGCACGTGTAGCTCGGGTGAAAAAACATAAGGCCCGATCTGATCGGCAGTATAAGATTCGGGGGCGTTGGGAAACACCGTGATCTGGTCTACCCGCAACTGCAAACACTCTTCGCCCTGCCGAAGTCCCCCTTCCCCAAACTTTTTCTCCGTCGCATCCCTGGACCCTATCCAGGGCTTGCTTGGATCATTTGAATTGGGAATAAACAGCGCCGTTTGCAAATAGGTGGCTTTGGCCGTGAAAAACAGCGTATTCCCGTCTGCCTCCGGCAATTCCATACTGTAGCTAAACTCGACGGCCTCTCCGGCTTCCATCGGATTATCTGCCGGGACAAAATTTCCCCCCTTGGTCGACCGTGGTGCACTCATCACCAGCACAGGGCGAGGCCCGCTCTTGAACTTGTAGATCGAATAGGTGTGGATCTGCGCTTCGCCGCGTCCACTCACCAGAGAAGCCGCTTTCAGTTTCAGCCGGCTCACCTGGGTCGTAACAGTTTCTTCGCGGACTCCTTTGAGCAACGTATTGAGGATCTCTACCTTGGAGACCACCTGTATCCGACTGAAATTGGGCTTGGACGATTGGGTTTTTGCAGCGGCAGCAGCCTTGACCTTTTTCTTTCCCCCAAACAGGTTCATCTGGTTCCCCCAAAAGTTTCAAGAAAGGTGTGATCTTTCTATAGTAATAAACACAAACTTAGGGTCCTAAAAGGCAAGTGTCAAGAAAAAACAGAGCCAGGGAGCGAAAGGCCGGGCAACAGGGCCTCCCGCTTACGCCTCTTTGGGGTGTTGTGAGGGTGGGTTCTGCGGCCCTCTGTGTGGTGTGGCAGTCGGCGGAGGGGTTCTGCGGCCCTCTTGCGATCCAGCAAGCTTTACAGGACAATCGCCACGATCCCGCCCAACAACACCATTCCGATGGCAATCCACCTGAAGATTTTTCCGTCCACGTGTTGTCGCAGCCAGGTTCCCGAAAAAAATCCCAGCACCAGTCCGGGAAATCCCGACACGGCAAACCACATACTTTCTGCATTCAACAGGTCCATCTGCCAGTGAAAAGGCATACAAAGCAGGGAGATGGCCAGAAAATAGGCCATCAGGGTCGCCCGAAATCGGTGGGTCTCATACCGCTGTTTCAAACCCAGAAGCACCAGCGGCGGTCCGGACACGGCGGTGCTGGCAGCCAGACCCCCGGCAAGAAATCCTGTAAACGCGCGGGCCGTCCGCTCCCGCCGAAAAGGTGCGCCCGGTTTCATCTGAAGAATCAAAGCCAGAACAATCATAATGGCCCCAATACCCTTCTGCATCGTATGCGTATCGGTATTCCTCAAAATCAACGCGCCAAATGGCAAAGCAACCAGGGCACTGACCGTCCACCAGGCCAGCAGCCCCCGGTCCACTTCGCGCCAAAGTTGAATCACCTGTGCAAAACCCAAAGCCGGAAATAGCACAATCATGCCGGGCACCACCACCTGGGCAGGGAACAGAACAATCAAAGGGGGAACGGCCAGCAGATTAAACCCAAAGCCCGTAACTCCCTGTAAACTGGCTGCAAAAAAAATCACCCCGCTGATAAGAACGACCATTTCTATGGACACCTCACCCAACCAGGACCTCCCTCAGCCGACAAACCCAATCCAAAACCTCAACCCTTTCATTATAAATACGTCCCTGGAATCGTGCAATTCCTTGACAAACCCACCAAACCCCTGTAGTATTACCGCTCTTTCAAGCCCGAGACCCCTATGCGTGCCCTGACCCGAAACCCCCTCATCCTCCCGGTTTACCTTCCCACCTTCATCCTCTCCTTTGGCCAGGGCATCCTCCTTCCCATCCTGCCGGTCTTTGCCAAATCGTTCGGGGTCTCCTATGCCTGGATTGGCTGGGTGCTTGCAGGCGAATCCATCGGAACCCTGGTGGGAGATTTGCCGGCCGGCATGTTGATGCGAAAAATGGGCCGCAAAACCGTAATGGTCGCGGGCGTAACCCTTGTTTCGCTCTCCGTCCTGGCCCTCTTTTTCTCTCAATCCATTTACCAGGTGGTGCTCTACCGTTTCCTGGCCGGATTTGGAAACGCGCTCTGGAATATCTCCCGCCTGGTCTACCTTGCAGATGCAACCCAATCCCACCAACGGGGTCGCGCCATTGCCTTGTATGGTGGAACCAGCCGGATCGGTTCGTTTCTGGGACCAGGCATCGGAGGTGTCCTGGCGGGCTATTTTACCCTCAAAACACCCTTTCTCTTCTATGCCGGTCTGGCAGGCATTGGCATCATCACTTCCATTCTGTTTGTCGAAAACACATCCTCCGGGTCCCACACCATCCGGAAGACTGCCCGAGGACACCTTTTTGCCGTTATCAAAGCGCAATACTGGACCCTCCTGACAGCCGGTTCCGGCCAACTGTGCGCCCAAACAGTCCGCACAGGACGAAACATCATCCTTCCCCTGTACGGACCCGATATTCTGGGCCTGGATATTCAGACCATCGGCTGGATTATGAGTGCAGCTTCCTTTGTAGACATGTCTCTCTTTTATCCCGCAGGACTCATCATGGACCGCCTGGGCAGAAAATATGTCTCTGTCCCCAGCTTTACCATCCAGGCCATTGGCGTGGGCCTCATTCCCTTTACAGAAGGATTTCTCGGCCTTCTCCTGGCCGCCCTGCTCATTGGTCTGGGAAATGGCCTCAGTTCCGGTGCCATGATGACCCTGGGGGCCGATCTGGCACCCAAAGACGCCACCGGCGAATTCCTGGCTGCCTGGCGCCTGGTCGGCGACGGAGGCCGTATGGGGGCTCCCGTGGCCGTCGGACAGATCGCAGACATCCTGGGCCTCACACCCGCCACCCTTGTCATTGCCAGTTTTGGCGTTCTGGCCTCCACCATCTTTGCCCTTCTGGTGCCCGAAACCCTTCAAAAACCGCCTTCTTAATCCTCCGCCCATAATACGACATCCCTTCTCAAATGTCAAAAAAAGACCCCTTGTGTACCTGGCTTCAACTCTTCATTGGCCGACAAACTCAAAAAAAGCGGCATAGAACCCGAAGGTCCCATGCCGCGATAATAGAGTATGCCAGCCAGGTTACTGCAACAGAGATAATGCATTTTGGGGCAACACATTGGCCTGCGAGAGCACTGCGACGCTCGCTTGTACCATCACTTGTGCCTGGGTAAAGTCGGTCACCGTTTCGGCCACATCGGCATCCCGTATCGAAGATTCCGATGCCTGGTTGTTCTCGATGGAATTCTCCGCATTCCGCAAGCTAAAGCTCAATCGATTTTGCAGCGCCCCCAGGTCCCCCCGAGCCTGAGAGACATTGCCAATAGCCACGTCCAGAGCAGTGATCGCCTGCTGTGCTCCCGATAACGAAGCCAGAGATTGTCCGGTAAGCGACAACGACGCCCCCGACGTTCGCATATCCTGGATATTTGCCTCCAGTCGGTGGACAGCACCATCGTCGGATCCTACCTGAAAAATCCCTCCTGCGCCCTGATTAATCACCAGCGTCAACCCGTTCAATTCCCCGTCCCGATACCCGTCTGTGGCCGGATTGACGCCTTCGGCAGCTTTCTGTCCCGAAAGGGTCAAAGCAACTCCCAATCGGTCAAAATTTGCAACAATCGAAGAGCCTGTCGCCACCACACCCCCTGTACCGTCTACATCCAGCCCTGTCCCAATATCGATGGTCTGGGTAACCACACCGTTGCCCAGAGTAATCTGGTTATCGGTATTGCTGGTATCGAGAAAAACATAATTTCCGACTGCTGCACTGCTCAACTGCACATTGATCACGCCCGTCGTCGGGGATGCCAGGGCCGTTGAAGTGGCCGAATCCACCGTGTTGCCAAAACCCCCGGCCAGCAACGTCGAATTGTTATACGACGTTACCGAGGCAATTCGGTCAATTTCGTTTGACAACTGCACAAACTCGGCATGGATCGACTCCCGGTTGCCATCATTCACCGTAGAAGATGCAGACTGGACGGCCAGTTCCCGCATCCGAATAAGCATCGCACTCGTTTCATTGAGCGCTCCCTCGGCCGTTTGGACCAGGTTGATGGCATGTTCTGTGTTTCGAGCGCCCTGTCTCAATCCGCTTATTTTCGCTCGAAACCCTTCCGAGACACTCAGCCCGGACGCGTCATCAGCTGCCCGGTTGATTCGAAATCCGGAAGACAGCTTTTCCAACAAATTGCCGAGTCTTCGATTGTTGATCCGCCCAATCCTCTGGGCATTCACGCTGGGTATGTTTGTATTGACACGCAGCGGCACTTTAACCTCCTTGTTAAAACCGATACACCCTCACTGTGTATCTTGCTGGCATCCTTGCCAAAAATTATGAGTTGTGTGTCTGAAATTCCCTTTTCTATACTTAATATTACTTAGTATATAAAAATACAACTAAATACGTTATTAATCTCTATTTTCCAACGACTTGCGTCCTTATTATCGACACTTTCAAAAAGTGCTTTAGAACTTTTTTGGGGTTCCCTGTTTGCCGCCCCACCTGCAAGAGACTTGATTTTATCCAG
>JAPUJS010000527.1 GCA_027296045.1 bacterium
GGCGAATCCCCGGGAAATTTCGGGCTTAAAATTGTCTCTGGAAGCCGTGCCGCCGATCCGGACCTTATTGGAGATTGCCGCTTCGGATCTGCTTTCCAGGGCGCGGGAGTCGGGCTTGCCCGATCTGTCGGAGTTGACGGAATTGATTGGACGCACGGTGGAAGACGATGCCCCGGCGCTATTGAGCGACGGGGGAATTATTCGGACCGGATATCACGAGGAATTGGATGAATTGCGGAATATCGCATCGGGCGGGAGAAACTGGGTGGCGGGGTTGCAGGCAGACGAGCGGGAACGGACCGGAATCCATTCGTTGAAAGTGGGTTTTAACAGGGCCTTCGGATACTATATTGAGGTGACCCATGCAAACCGGGACAAAGTGCCCGAGCATTTTGTGCGCAAACAGACACTGGTCAATGCCGAGCGGTTTATTACGCCCGAATTGAAAGACTGGGAAGCAAAGATTTTGGGGGCAGACGAGCGGGCCAAAGAACTGGAAAAAGAATTGTTTACCCAGTTGCGGGAAGAGATTGCAAAATGGGTAGAGCCGGTTCAGCGGACGGCCCAGGCCGTGGCGGTGGTAGATGTGCTGGCCGCTCTTGGCGAGGTGGCGGTTCAATATGATTATGTGAAACCCCGGGTGGATGAAAGCACACAAATTGATATTCGGCAAGGGCGTCATCCTGCGGTGGAGCAGTTGCTTCCGGGTGGGAAGTTTGTGCCAAACGATCTGAAATTGGATGGAGACCAGGATCAGATTTTGCTGATTACGGGACCGAACATGGCCGGGAAATCCACGATTTTACGCCAGACGGGATTGATTGTACTCCTGGCCCAGGTGGGTAGTTTTGTGCCTGCACGGTCGGCTCGGATTGGGGTGGTGGATCGGATTTTCACGCGGGTGGGGGCGTCGGATAATTTGGCACGGGGCGAAAGCACCTTTTTGGTGGAGATGAACGAGGCGGCCGATATTTTGAACAATGCGACTCCGAAAAGTTTGGTGCTTTTGGATGAAATTGGTCGAGGGACGAGTACCTTTGATGGGTTGAGCATTGCCTGGGCAATGACGGAGTATTTGCACAATGCACCCGGTATTCGGTCGCGAACCCTGTTTGCCACACACTACCATGAATTGACCGAGCTGGAAACGCTTCTACCCCGGGTGAAAAATTACAGCGTGGCGGTGCGGGAGTCGGGCGAAGAGATTGTGTTTTTACACCGGCTGGTGGAAGGCGGGTGTGATCACAGCTATGGGATTGAGGTGGCCAGACTGGCGGGCATGCCGGTGGAATTGATTGATCGGGCAAAGGATGTGTTGCAGAAATTGGAGGGCAACGATCTGTCGTTTACCCGGCCTTCGGCTGTGCGCAAGGAGAATGGACAGATCCCATTGTTTGCGCAGCCAGCTCCGGAGCCGGTTGTAAAAGAACCGGTATTTGTAGAGGAACTGCGAAACCTGGACATTTCACGGATGACGCCCCTGGATGCGCTTGTAAAATTGGATGCCTGGAAACAGGAAGTGGATAAGGAGGAGGCGAAGAAAGCTGGATCTGGGTGACGGATGTGGATTCAGGAGAGGGTGTCTCATCCATAGCTCCGTGCAGTTTGCACAGGATGTTGTTCGAGCAACGGATGTAGACCGGGGGTTTATGAGGCGACTTTAAGAGATGCGGGAGCATTGATTATGGGTTATGGGTTGGGCGATTGAAGAAGCCCCGATTCTATTTTGGAATCGGGGCTTCTGTCTGTTTGCGATTCAAATGCGAAGGGCTATTTTGTCTGCCGGCTGACGGTCAGGCCAGTTTTGCAGAAATATCTGTGAGGCGCTGTACGGAGGTCAGGCCGTTTATAGCAGCCAGGTTTTGGAAGAGCGTGGCGACCTGATCGGCATTCTGGACTTCGAGTTGAAAACGGTCGTGCACCTCGCCGTTTTTGGTTTTGACTTCGGCACCGACAATGGGAATTCCCATGTTGGAGATGGCCAGGGTGATGTCTGCCAGAAAATTGGTGCGGTCGAATCCGGTGACCAAAATATCGAGGGTGAAGGTTTCCTGTGGGGCGGTATCCCAGTCCAGTTCGACGATGCGCTCCTGGTCTTCGGAGGAGTGAATCAGGTTTCGGCAATCGCGGCGGTGGACGGAAAGGCCGCGTCCCCGGGTGACGATGCCCACAACCGGGTCGCCTGCAATGGGGTTGCAGCACCGGGCATAGTGCACCATCAGATTGTTCAGGCCATGGATGCGGAGGGCATCTTTGTTTTTGGATCGGGTTTCGGTTTGGAGTTTGGGCGGTTGGGGTTTGGCTTTTGGGAAAAGCTTGTTGTAAAATTTTCCAATCGAGATGTCGCCGTTGCCGATGGCGGCATAGAGGTCTTCGATAGCGGAGAACTGGAATGCCTCGGCAACGGTTTTCAATGCGTCTTCACGAGCCTTTTTTCGTCGCTGTCGGAGTTCGCGTTCGACCATCGCCTGACCCAGTCGCACCCGCTGGTTGTGTTCTTCTTCTCGGAGCCACCGCCGAATAGCGCTTCTGGCACGGGGGGTTTTGATAAAGGAGAGCCAGTCGCGATGGGGGTGCTGATGGGGGGAAGTGAGAATTTCGACCGTGCTGCCTGTTTCGAGGGCCGTGGAAAGCGGTACGATTTGGTTGTCTACCCGGGCACCGATGCATCGGGTGCCCACCTCGGTGTGAACGGCGTAGGCAAAATCGACGGAGGTGGCTTCGTCGGGC
>JAPUJS010000528.1 GCA_027296045.1 bacterium
GGCGGGGGCGATCGATGCAGGGTTGGGGGGAGAGACAGCCGGCACCCTGGAAATGCGCAGGAAAGGGGGGGGCTTTGAGGGAGGGGTTAGGTATTGACACCCCCCTGGATTTATGGTAGATTGGTGCGGCTTGAACAGGCGGTTTTTTTCAATTCCAACGCCGGAAGGAAATGTCCATTATGTTTTCGGAGGGGCGGTCCGTTGCGCTGGTGGGCACGATCAATCGGGATACGATTTTTACGGTCGACGGCGTTCAGACGGAAAGTTATGGGGGGCTGTTGTATAGCATCATGTCGTTGGCAGAAATTGTAGGTGAAGACGGGGATATCTATCCGGTCTGCAATGTCGGGCAGGATATGGAAGCTGTCGTGCGCGACAAATTGGCGGCCTATCCGTCGGTACGGCTGGACGGCATCCGGTTTGTGCCGGAGAAAAACCCGCACTGTTTTATGAAATATGATGCAGAAGGAAACAAGCGAGAAACCCTTCAGGGCGGCGTGCCCGGATTGACGTTTGATCAGTTGAAGCCTTTTCTGGATTGCAATGCGATTTGTTTCAATTTTATCACCGGCATGGAATTGGATCTGGAAACGCTTCGGCGGGTGCGGGCGGCAACACAAAATCTGATTTGTATGGATGTACACAGTTTGACGCTGGGCATCGATGAAAACCGCAAACGGTTCTGGCGGGTGCCCCCGCAGTGGGAAGATTGGCTGGGATGCGCCGATGTGGTACAGATGAACGAGCAAGAAGGTGCCTTGCTTGCAGGGGAGGCTTTAGATGGGGATGCGGCGACTCTGCGGTTTGCAGAGAAGATCCTGGAGCGGGGTTCGACCACGCTGATGATTACGCGCAATGAGCGTGGGTCCCAAACCATTTCTTGCAACCCGCAAGGCGGCATAGACATCCAAGTATTCGATGCTTCCTGCTCGGGCGAACCCCAGGATGAGACCGGTTGCGGAGATATATTTTTAATGGGTTTCACCTGGGCGTTTTTGCAAACTGAAGATCGGGCACGGGCCAGCCGATTTGCAAACCGGGTGGCGGGGATGAATGTGTGCCTGAGGGGTATTGAAGAGATTAACCAGATCGGGACATTTTTTGGACCCGAAGACCGTTTTGCTCCCTCCCCATCGCAGCAGGAGGGGTAGGGGTTTTTTGATCTGTGCTCACCTGAGGGGGTGATGGCGTATGCAGGAATATCAATTTCCGAACAGGCCTAATTTTAATCTGAACTTCAATCCCAAGATGGTGTATTATGGGCTGGGGGTTTTGTTGCTGCTCTGGTTTGCCAACGGGATTTACATCGTGCAACCGTCTGAGCGGGCTGTGGTGTTTCATTTTGGCGAATCCATCGGTCAAACCGGACCGGGGGTTCACTACCATTGGCCGAGGCCGATCCAGAAAGTAGAGATCGAGCAGGTGACGCAAGTGAAGCGGATGGAGATCGGGTTTCGCACCATTGCCACTGGGGGCCCGACGCCCCGGTATCAGAAGGTGAGCGCCGAGTCGGTCATGCTGACCGGCGATGAAAATATCGTGGAGGTGGAATTGATTGTGCAATACCGCATCCGAGATATCGAGCAATATCTGTTTAGCGTGGACGACCAGACCAAGGCACTCCGAGATGTATCGGAGGCGGCGCTGCGACAGGTGATCGGACAGCATCTTATTGATGAGGCGCTCACGGAAGGGAAGCTACAGATCCAGGAGGAGATTCAAGCGCAGATTCAGGAGGTGCTGGATCAGTATGGGATCGGGCTTCGTATAGAGCAGGCAAAATTGCAGACGGTGCAGGTGCCTCAGGAAGTCGATCATGCCTTTAAAGATGTGGCCAGCGCCCGGGAGGACCGGGAGCGGTTGAAGAATGAAGCGGAAGCCTATCGAAACGACATCATGCCGAAGACGCGAGGGCAAGCCGAGAAGATGCTTCGCGCAGCCGACGCATACAAGGTGGAACGCGTTAAGACGTCTCAGGGCGATGCGGGGCGGTTTTTGGAAGTGCTCGCCGAATATCGGAAGGCCAAAGATGTGACGGAGACGCGTCTGTTTTTAGAGACGATGGAAAAGATCTTGCCTGGCATGCAGAAATTTGTAGTGGATACCGGTGGGGGCGGCGGCTTTTTGAACGTGTTGCAGCTCCAGCGGCCCGGACAGGGAGGAGGAGATAAGCCATGAAACCGATCGTGATTCTTCTGGTGGTACTGGTTGTGGTGGTGGGTGTGGTGGCCAATGCAACCCTGTTTATTGTGGACGAGCGGGAGCAGGTGATCGTCACGCAGTTGGGGAACCCCGTGCGGACGATCCAGGATCCGGGGCTTTATTTCAAAACCCCCTTTGTTCAGCAATTGCATGTATTTAACGACCGATTGCTCTACAGCGATGCCGATCCGGCACAGATTTATACGAAGGATAAAAAGAATTTGATTGTGGACAACTTTGCCCGATGGCGCATTGTCGATCCGCTCAAGTTTTTGCAGTCTGTCCAAAATGTCTACAATGCCCAGTCCCGAATAGACGATATTATTTATTCGGCGGTGCGCGAAGAACTGGGGAAACGGACCCTGATCGAGATTGTGGCCGAAAAACGGGCTGAAATTATGAAAATAGTGACGGAACGGTCCCAAGCCGATGCGGTTCCCTATGGCATCAATATTGTGGACGTGCGTATCAAACGGGCGGATTTGCCCCGGGAGAACAAGACCAACGTGTTTCAGCGCATGCGGGCAGAACGTGCCCGGCAGGCCATGGAGTATCGGGCCGAAGGGGAGGAAGCGGCCTTGAAGATTCGGGCGCTGACGGATCTGGAAGTGACAAAGATCAAGTCGGAAGCCATCCGGACATCGCAATTGACTCGGGGCGAGGGCGATGCGGATGCATTGCGGATTTACGCCGAAGCGTATCAGAAGGATCCGAAGTTTTACGAGTTTATGCGCACCCTGGAAGCGTATGAAAAAACGCTGGGTGAGGGCACGACAGTGGTGTTGTCGCCCTCCAGCCCTTTCTTCAAGTTTTTGGGGAAAGCCAAGTAGTAATCGCGGAGGTGATTCATGGTGCCGGCCGGATGGGTCTGGGCGCTTCTGTTGTGGCTTTCTGCCTCTCCGCTGGTGGCCGATGAGTGGTCGGTATATCGGGCGCAGGATGTGGTCTTTCAGTTTCAGGCTTCCGACAGCGTGTTGGCCAGGGTGGTGTTGGACGATGTTCTGGAAGGGCGAAAGGAGATCGCAAAAAAGCTCGGCGGGGTCCCCGAAGTGGGGATGACGGTTTATCTGGCGCCGTCCGAATCTGTTTTTCGAGCATTGACACAGGGGCGCATTCCGCACTGGGGTGTGGGGTGCGCTTTTCCAGATGCCGGTGTTGTGGTGTTGCGGAAATTGCCGGGCGATGTGGATGTGCTGTTGCGTACGGCCCGGCATGAGGTGGCCCATATTTTGTTGCACAAAAGTGTGTCGGGGCCAGTGCCGGTGTGGTTTGACGAAGGCGTTGCGATGTGGGCGGCACAGGAGTGGCGGCTGACACAAAGTGCCGAGGTGTTTTATGCCGTACTTTTCGGGGGGGTAGTGCCGCTTTCGGAAATAGATGCGGTCCTGAGCTTCACCTCATCCAGGGCACATCTGGCTTATACGGAAAGCCTGCTGGCGGTTACGTTTTTGTTGCACGCAGGGGGTGCCGATGCCATGGGTCGTATGATTTCGGACCTGGCTTTAGGGACCCCTTTTCCTATTGTATTGTTCCGCGTGACGGGCTGGACGCAGGGCCGGTTTGAAACAGAATGGTTGCACTATGTGCGCGGACGGTT
>JAPUJS010000529.1 GCA_027296045.1 bacterium
TTATAATAGGGCCTGAATAGCGGATTTCCAATAATTTTTCAGAAAAATAAATTTTAAATTGACATTTCCAACGGAGTTATGTATCGTTAATATTACTTTTGTTTTATTAATAAAACAAAAGTAATATTAATATAATTAATAGATATGTTCACTTACACTTTATACTCCCAGCCCTCGGCAACCTCGAAATGTCAACACATTTGGAGAAACTGCACGCATCTTCAGAAAGGTTCCTTTGATGCGAACGTTGTGGAATTGTTTTTTCACACTCGCTCTTCTCATAACGGCCGGGGGCCTCGAAGCCCAGGATGACGACAAACGTCCGGGTGTAGAAGGGGGCATTTACGACAAACCTTTTATGGGTCGTCTTGGCAAAAAAGCCCTCATTGGCGGCTATATCGACCACGAATTTGAATGGACCGAGGGCAAAAACAGCACCTTCGACCAGCACCGATTCATCCCGTTTATCTACTCCGAAGTCACCGAACGCCTCCACGTCTCTGCCGAAATCGAGTTTGAACACGGCGGCCTGGTTAAAGGTGGCGGCAGCTCCGACGGTGAAATCAAACTGGAATATGCTGTCATGGACTTCACCTTCACCGAAGGCTTCAACTATCGGGGCGGGGTCATCCTCTCGCCTCTGGGCCGATTCAACCTCCTCCATGACACCCCCCTCAATGACCTGACCGAACGCCCCACCGTCAACCGGCAAATCATGCCCTCTACCCTGTCCGAGGCAGGAATGGGCTTTTTTGGCACCTTCTACCCCTCCGAACTATCGGTAGCTACCTACGAGCTCTACCTGGTCAACGGCTTCAACGAAAACGTGATCAACAGCAGCAAGCAACTCCGCATCCGCAGCGGTCGGGGCAGTCAAAAAACGGATAATAACCACAACAAAGCCGTCGTCGGACGCCTTTCCCTCAGCCCCTATTTGGGAATCGATCTGGGCGCATCTTTTCACACCGGCGCGTATGACGATGCGGGCGACAACGGTTTGACCATCGTCGGCCTCGACGCGAAATTCACACGCGGCATCTTCGAACTCCAGGGCGAATATGCCCGGGCCGCCGTAGACGTCTCTGACCCCGCAACCGCCGACTCCCAGCAGGGTGCTTACGGCCAGGTCAACGTCCATTTTGCACACGACGCCCTATTGCCCCAATCCGTCTGGACCGGCGTGGTGCGCTGGGACTGGGTGGACTTCGATGCCGATCGTGGCGGCGACTCTGAAATCGGCCTCACGTTTGGCCTGAACTTCCGCCCCGTTGAAGACGCCGTCTTCAAAGTGGACTACAACAACACCTGGAAAAGCCCGGCCGGGGGCACCCGTGGAGATGCAACGGGCAGGTTCTTCTTTTCCGTTGCAAGCTATTTCTAAATGGTCCGTTCTCCCTCACACAAATGCCTTTCCACGGATCGAAGCGACGTGTGCGTGAAGCGGTTAAACCTTCTCACACACATTACCCTGGAACGGGTATTCAAAAGAGCTTGCACATCGCGCCTTCAGCATATAGCCGTACTCTACTTTTTTCTATTTGCATTTCCAGTTTTCGCACAGCTTCCGTCCGAAAGCCCCGACGGGCCCGATGCCGTAAAAATCTATCTCACAGAAGCCCAGGCCCTCGAAAAAGCATTTCCAAAAGCCGACACCCTCTGGAGCGAAGTCTGGACGCCCACCCCACAAGCACGTAACCGCATCCAGCGCCGGCTCGGCTGGCGGCTCGAAGAAAAAAGCTTCACCATTCACCAGGGTCGCAAAAATGGAAACCATCTCGGCTATGCCGTCATCACCGAACAGATCGGGCTCTACAAACCCATCACTTTCATCGTAAAGACCAACCCCGAAGCCCGGGCAGAAGCCGTGTGGATCATGGTCTACCGCGAATCCCGGGGAGGTCAAATCCGCCGACAGCGATTTTTGAGACAATATCAAAACAAAACGGCCCGCAACCCCATTCGGCTCAATCGCGATATCATTGGCATCACCGGTGCCACACTCTCGGTTCGAGCCCTCAACGCCGGCGTAAAAAGAATCCTAACCGTGCTCGAAGCAGGATACCTTCAGAAAGACACAGAATGAGCCTTGCCCCTCCACCAGAAATAATGACACGCCCATCCCCTCCCCAATCCGCAACTGCTGCCCGCACAAGCTGGCATCGCAGAAGACGCCCTGGGGAAAAACGTCCGGACCGCTTTCGCAAATTGCACCGCACCGTCGGTGTTGGGGCCGCCCTCTTTCTGGTTGTCTTATCCCTCACTGGCTTCCTGCTCCACCACCCCGGTCTGCTCGGATCTGCCTCTGAAAAAACCCTCTCTTTTGCCGTAGACCCGCAAGACCCCAATCACCTTTTCCGGGGCACTGTTTCTGGCCTTTATGCCTCAGACAACGGTGGGCACGCCTGGTATGAAGTCCCCATGCTCTTCACCGCCGAACGGGCCGTTGACATTGCCTTTGTGCCCGGCAATCCCCGGCGCGTCTATGTGGTCCTGGAAGACCTGGGCATCATCCGTTCTCTGGACGGCGGCGTGGTCTGGCAGCAAATACCTCTGGGGTTTGTCCCACTAATCGAAGGGGTCCGTCTCCAGAAAATCGGAATCGGCAGCGACGAAAGCCTTCGCATCTGGACCTCCGGAGGACTCCTGTTCAGTCCGGATACCGGGGTGACCTGGACCCCCGTTGGAGATCAGAATCCCCCCGGCCAGGATCTCTATACCCTCGTGCATCAAATTCACACCGGATATATCTTCGACACCTGGCTCCCCTCCTTTTACGACATCGTCGCATGTGCGACAATCGGTTTGACCCTCACAGGCCTGTTCCTCTGGTGGCGGTCTGGAGGAAAACTCCGGCGTAAAAAGATGGGTCGAAACCGGATCCATGTTCAAAAATGATCCCTGCATCTTCTAAACGAACATTCTCCAGACAGATCATCGCGATTGTTTTTGCCAGTCTGCCCCTTTGTACGGTTCAAAGCGCTCAACTGGAACGCATGCAGTTTCTGATGGGCACAACCGCCACCGTCCAGGTCTGGGGCCACGACAGCACCTTTTGCGAACGCGCACTGGACGCCGCCTTTGCCGAATTAGCCGATGTAGATCACGTCATGAGCACCTACAAACCCGACAGTCAGATTTCACGGCTCAATCGGGAGGGCGCTACGGACTGGGTTAAAATTGACCCCCGTTTTTATCAGGTGCTACAGTCCGCAACTTATTACAGCGACTTAACCGAAGGCGCATTTGACATCACCCTCCTGCCCTTGATGCGTTTGTGGGGCTTTCGGGATGGGATACCGCAAATCCCCCATTCGGATGTGTTACAGGCCACTTTAAGAAACGTTGGGTCCCACCACATTTATCTTCATCCAAACATGCCGCAGGTCCGCTTCAATCAAGCAAACCTCCAGCTCGACCTGGGAGGTATTGCCAAAGGCTATGCTCTCGACCGAGCCGCCGGGCGTCTCAAAGCACTGGGAGCCACCGCCGGCGTGCTCAACTTAGGGGGTAATTTCCTAACTTTCGGCACTCGGCCGGAAACCGTTGTTGGCATCCAGCACCCCAAAATTTCCGACCAGCTGCTCGGCACGTTTGAAATCGAACATGGATCGGTGGCCACTTCCGGCGGCTATGAAAAATACGTCACCATCAACGGCAAATCCTATGGCCACATTCTGGACCCCCGTACGGGCACACCCGCCAAAGGCCTGATCAGCGCCACCGTGGTCGCCCCTACCGGCACCGCAGCAGATGCTCTGGCCACCGCGCTATTTGTGCTGGGTCCTCAAAAAGGGGCACACCTGCTCAAAACCCTCGACTACACAGAAGGCATACTGGCCTGGGACGGGGAGGACGGTACATTGCAAGTGTACATTTCACCAGGCCTCCAATCGACCTTTCACGCCACAGATCCAGATCTTCTAAAAACACCAAGGCCGTAAGCAAATGTGCCCACGGCCTTCGGTATTGGATCGAAATTCTTTTTGCTCCAGTGTTGAAAAAATGCCTCCGACTACCCCCTATCTCGATCCAACAAAAACAGCCCATACGGATCGTTGCCCACCAACCGTAGTTTCTCCACAATGCTGCCCACCATCGCCTCTTCTTCCACCTGGTTTTGCACAAACCACTGCAAAAATAAATGGGTCGCGTGATCCCGCTCCGACTGGGATAAGTCTACCAAACCGTTGATCAACCCGCTTGAATCCTGTTCCTGCCGATAGGCATCCTCAAAGGCCTCCAGGGGAGATTCCCATTCCTGGGGTGGTTCTTCAATGTGGGCCAATTTCACCCTGCAGCCGCGGTCGTTGATATAATCCAGAATCTTGAGGGCATGAACCCGCTCTTCTTTATACTGATCTCGCATCCACTTGCCAAACCCTTTTAGATGAATCGACTGGAAATAAGACTCCATCGCCAGATAATGAAAGGCGGAATGGAACTCGCAATTCAACTGTTGGTTCAATGCATCAAGCACCTTATCATTGATGGCAGCCATAACCTTCCCCTCGATATTGGCAACATCTACTCCGTCTTGGATGGACATTCCAACGGTCATTTTGCTAAATATGATTTTATGTTAAAACGATGCCAAAGTAAAGGCTTAACTTGCTCTGAAGTAAAGACTTAACCTATCCTACGGTTCTCTAAGTTACCTCTATAGATCGCAATAGATACATTAAAAACAGTTATTTATGTTAAATTTTTTAATCTTTTGGTTTTTTTTTAGTATCTTTGTTCTGTTGGTTACAATTTTCATGATCTTTATGGAGATGTACATGCTCAGTGAGAATATCGAAAAAGCGCTCAATGACCAGCTCAACCGAGAATTCTTTTCTTCCTATTACTACCTTTCGATGGCAGCATATTTCCTGAGCCAGAACCTGAAAGGGTTTTCCCACTGGATGCGCATCCAGGCCCAGGAAGAAACGATCCATGCTCTCAAAATTTACGATTTCATCGACGATCGAGACGGAGAGATCGACTTAAATGCCATGGATACCCCACCCAAAGCCTGGGACACACCTCTGGATGTATTTCAAGATGCGTTAAAACACGAACAGAAAATTTCTAACCACATCTATGAATTGGCCGACCTATCCCTTCAGGAAAAAGACCATGCCACCAACACCTTCTTGCAATGGTTCATTGCCGAACAGGTCGAAGAAGAAGCCACCGCCAAAGAAATGATCGACACCCTGAAACTTATCGGCAATGACGGCAGCGGACTCTTCCTGTTGGATCGAGACCTGGTCCAGCGTACTCTGCTAGCATCCGAGGCCGACGCAGACCCCGCTGGCGATATGTAGGCCCTTATAAGACACGTCTATTTTCTTTCATTAAAATTTACAATACTTTGTTGACAAACGGTTTCTTATGCATTATCTTGTTGATTACTTTTCCCTTAAAGCTTATAGCGCTTATTAGATTCCATTGCAAACAAATGCCCGATTTCAGCAGCATTATAGGTGTGAGCCCGGCGATTCGTGAAGTCACTTCCTTGCTGGAACGCGTCGTGCAAAACCCTGAAATCTCGGTTCTCATCTATGGCGAAACGGGCACGGGCAAAGAAATCGCCGCCAGAGCCATTCACGACAACAGCGCCACCGGCGACGAACTCTTTGTCGAAGTCAATTGCGCGGCCATTCCCGAACACCTCCTGGAGTCCGAACTCTTCGGATACGAAAAAGGAGCTTACACCGGTGCCGAGCGCACCAAGCGCGGCCTGTTTGAACTCGCCGACGGCGGCACCCTCCTCCTGGACGAAATTGGATATATGAGCCTGGGCCTTCAGGCCAAACTCCTCAAGGCCGTCGAGGAAAAAACCTTCCGACGTCTGGGCGGCGAAAAAGAAGTCCAGGTCAAAGTGCGCATTATTGCAAGCACCAATATTGACCTGTCCGTCGTCATGTCCGAAAGAAAATTTCGGGAAGACCTCTTCTACCGGCTCAATGAAATTCCACTCACCATGCCGCCCCTTCGGGAACGCGAGGATGATGTGATCCTCCTGTCCGAAAGCTTCATTGAAGAATTTGCCAAACAATACAACCTGCAACCGCGCACCCTTTCGGAAACATCCAAAGAACTACTCAGACAGTATCACTGGCCCGGAAATGTCCGGGAATTGCGCAACGCCATCAAGCGGTCGATGATCATGCACGATGCCGAAGTGCTCTCTCCTGAAATGATCCCGGTCAGTATCCGTTCCACCAACTCCCTGGCCAAGCAACACTGGAACAGCAATCAATTGGTGATCGAAGTCCCCGATGAGGGCGTCACGTTTGAAGAGGTCGAAAAGCAAGTGATCGACCACACCCTCAAACTTACCAACTGGAACAAAAACAAGGCCGCCCGCATGCTCAAAATTTCGCGGCCCCGGCTGCTTCGAAAAATTGAAAAATACGACCTGGAACCCGTCACACAGGAGGTGTAATCCTACGGGCCAGTGGCGCTAATGATTTTCCCAATCAAACCGCCGAATAAACTCTCCCGAGTTTTTCCGCTTTTCCCCACACCGTCTGCACTCCCTGGTTTGTGCCTGCTTTCCCCAAGGTTCAGCCAGATCTTCTAAACGCAGACACTCCCTTAATCTGAATACCATCATTTACTCCTTCAGACTCTCCCTGTTCCTCCCCAGGAACCGATGGACCAATTTTTTTGTTCCATCGGCAAGGTTGTTCTTCCGAACAGCCCTGGCTATGCTAAGTAGCCATGTCAATCGTTCAAAACGTCTTCACCGGGAACCGCCTCTCTGCCTCCTCCAGCAAACCGGTGAAACCAGATTACGGAAAAGGAAATCGAAGGAGAGAGCGATTTCCCGAACGTATCGGGGGGAAGTAATGCCGGCAACCCTAATCAGCCGCAAGACCGACAACCGTTCTGTAGGACGGAGACGATCCGCCCTGGAACTGTATTTGAGAGACATCGCTTATAACGACCTGCTCACACCCGCACAGGAATTCGAGTTGGCCCAGAAAATTCGGGCCGGAGACCGCAAAAGTCTCGAAAAGATGATCGAATCGAACCTCCGCTTTGTGATCACCATTGCCAAAGAATATCAGGGTCGGGGATTGCCCCTGGAAGATCTGATTGCAGAGGGGAATATAGGCCTGGTTCGGGCATCCACTCGTTACGACGAAACGGTGGGCGTTAAATTTACTACCTATGCCGTCTGGTGGATCCGCCAGGGCATCCTATCCGCCCTGGCCGAAAAAGCCCGCATGGTTCGATTGCCCGTCAACAAAATCAAACACCTCAGCAAGCTGGAACGGATCTCCTCGAATCTCAAACAGAATCTGGGCCGGGATCCCAGCGTTGAAGAAATCGCGGCCCAGGCAGACATGCAACCCAAACAGGTCCAGGACCTCCTGGCAGCCTCCAGGTGGCACGTCTCTCTGGACATGCCCATCGACGACGGCCCCGACACCACCTTGATAGAGATCCTGGCGGACAAAAACCAGGAGACACCCGAAGTCAGCGTGATGGATCAGGCCATGGCCGATGAAATACGCGCCGCTCTCGATTCTCTGTCGCCACGGGATGGCCGTGTGCTCAGGCTCTATTTTGGCATCAACAGCGGTGAAACCATGACCCTCGAACAAATCGGCAATATCCTGAACCTGACCAAAGAGCGGGTGCGCCAAATTCGCGACAAGGCCCTTGCGGCCTTGAAACACCCTTCCAGGATGCGCAAGATTCGCACCTATCTTATGGAGAATTAAGCGTGGCCGGTGAACCGAGGAGCGAATTCCACGCCCTCGAAATCAAAGCCGTCCACCACATCACGTTGGTGGTCAGCGACCTGGAAAAATCCCGGGCGTTCTACGAAAAATTCCTGGGTCTCCAGCCCATCTCCAGACCCGATTACGACTTCGAAGGTGCCTGGTATCAATGCGGTGCCCTGGAAGTCCACCTCCTGGTTGCCGAAGAACATCCGCGACCATCCAGACGCCACCTTGCATTTGCGGTCGACGACTTCGACCGTTTGATCAAGGCACTCGATGGAGGACGCGTCCACGTCTCCGGCGGCCCCGGTGTCCGCCCCCACGACGGCAGTCGTTTCGTGTTCTGCCACGACCCGGACGGCAATCTGGTCGAAATTACCCGACCGGGATCTTAGTCGGAAAAGCAACAAAAAAAGGGAGCGTGATTCCATCACGCTCCTTTTTTTGTTCGTGCAGGACGGGGCAGGGCCTATCGCGTTTTCCGCTTATGGGCAAATCCCTTTCTCAATACCCCCTGGCAAACACCACCCGCCCATCCGAAGGCTTCTGACAACAGATGCATTCTCCCTGTTCTTTCTCCTGATCAAACGGAATGCACCGAATGGTTGCCCGCGTTTCTTCCTGCACCCTGGCCTCGCAATCTTCCGAGCCGCACCAATGCGCCATGATAAACCCTTCCTCTACCCGTTCCTGAAACGTCTTGTAATCGTCCACCGGATAGGTATGTGATTCCCGAAACGCCAATGCCTGATCGTAGAGACCTTGCTGAATTTCATCCAGCAAACCCGACACGGCCTCTGCAAGCCCATCCATCGGCACCGAAGCTTTATCGCCCGTATCTCGCCTTGCCAGCACAACCTGGCCATTTGCCACATCCCGGGGACCAATCTCCAATCGCAGCGGCACACCCGCCTGCTCCCACTCGTTAAATTTATATCCGGGCTTAAACTGATCCCGATCGTCCACCTTCACCCGCACACCGTCCAGAGCAGCCTCGATCTTGGATACGGCCTCCATGACCTGCGCCCGTTCTTCATCCTTCCGATAAATCGGCACCACCACCACCTGATGGGGCGCCAATTTGGGCGGCAGCCGAAGCCCCTTCTCATCGCCGTGCGCCATCACAAGTGCTCCGATCAGTCGCGTTGAAACCCCCCAACTCGTCGCCCAAACAAAGACCTGTTCCCCATTTTCATCCTGATAGGTTACATCAAAGGCTTTGGCGAAATTCTGGCCCAGATTGTGCGATGTGCCTGCCTGTAAAGCACGCGTATCCCCCATCATCGCCTCAATGCAATAGGAGTGCTCGGCCCCGGCGAATTTTTCTGCTTCGGATTTCTTTCCTGTAATCACCGGAATGGCCATGTAATCTTCCGCAAAGGAGCGGTACACTTCCAGCATTTGAAACGCCTCTTTCTCGGCTTCCTCGGCCGTTGCATGGGCCGTGTGACCTTCCTGCCAGAGAAACTCCGTTGTGCGCAAAAACAAACGGGTTCGCATTTCCCAGCGCACCACATTTGCCCATTGGTTATACAGGAGAGGCAAATCCCGGTAAGACTGAATCCACTTGCCATAAAGAGACCAGATAATCGTCTCCGATGTGGGCCGCACCACCAGCGGTTCTTCTAATTCCGACCCGCCCGCGTGCGTCACCACCGCACATTCCGGTGCAAACCCTTCCACATGTTCTGCTTCCTTTTGTAGAAAGCTTTCCGGAATGAGCAGCGGGAAATATACATTTTCATGCCCTGTCTCTTTAATCTTTCGATCCAACACAGCCTGCATGTTTTCCCAAAGCGCATATCCATAAGGCCGGATCACCATACACCCACGAACGGGCGCATAATCGGCCAGTTTGGTATGCAAAATGACGTCGGTATACCAGCGATTAAAATCTTCTGCTTTTGACGCAATTCTTTGTGGCATAATAAACCTCAGTTGATGAATAGATCGGACAAAACAGACCGATACAAGTTTTATAAATATCCCATTTTACTCGGAATCAGGGCGCCACCGCAACACGGGCTTCCTCGCCGCTGTCGCCTCATCCAGCCGCCGCACCGGGGTATTGTGAGGTGCATTGTGCAGCAGGTCTGGATCGTCTCCTGCTTCCCTGGCAATTTGAATCATGGCCTCCACAAATACCTCGATTTGCTCCCTGCTTTCGGTCTCTGTCGGCTCAATCAACATCGTCTCCGGCGCCACATTGGGCAGCGGAAAATAAATCGTGGGCGGGTGCATGCCATAGTCGATCAACCGCTTGGCAATATCGGTCGCATTCACCCCGTGTTCCTTTTTTTGACGCGAAGCCGAAAATACCACCTCGTGCATCGGCTGTGCCTGCTTCGGCCGGTCGTAGTAAGGGTCCAGTTGTTTGGCAATATAATTGGCGTTTAACACCGCCATCTCGCTTGTCCGCCGCATCCCCTCCGCACCCAGCATCTTGGCATAAACAAAGGCCCGAATCACCATTCCAAAGTTGCCATAAAATGTGCTCACCTTGCCAATGGTCTCCGGCCGATCAAAATCCAGCCAAAATCCGTCCTCTCCTTTGACCACCACAGGGGTCGGCAAATACGGAAACAGCGCCTCCTTCACACCCACAGGTCCAGATCCCGGACCGCCACCGCCGTGCGGTGTGGTAAACGTCTTGTGCAAATTGATGTGTACCACATCAAAACCCATATCGCCCGGCCGGCACTGTCCCAAGAACGCATTCAAATTGGCCCCGTCGTAATACAACAGTCCGCCACCGCCGTGCACCACTTCTGCGATCTCCAAAATCTCGTCTTCAAACACCCCAAACGTATTGGGATTGGTCAACATCAAGGCGGCCACTTCATCGTTCATATGGGCCTTCAGATCCTCCACATCCACCGTCCCTCGATCCGTCGACTGGATCGCCGTAATAGTATACCCGCACATCGCCGCCGTTGCCGGATTGGTTCCGTGCGCCGAGTCTGGTATCAACACCACTTTTTTCTGATTCCCTCGCGCCCGATGATAGGCCGCAATCAGAGAGATCCCCACAAACTCGCCCTGAGCACCTGCTGCCGGCTGAAACGTAAACCCATCCATTCCACTGACGGCCTTCAAAATCTGCTCCATTTCCCAGATCACTTCTAGTGCCGGGCCGCCTGCTTCAGAAAGCGGATGCAGCCCTCCAATTTCCGGCACCCGTGCCGCCCATTCATGCACCTTGGGATTGTATTTCATCGTGCACGATCCCAGCGGATAAAAAACCGTATCAATACTGAAATTCATAGTCGACAGCCCCACATAGTGCCGCACCATTTCCAGCTCGCTGACTTCGGGCAATGCAGGAGCCTGGTCCCGCCGCATCGATTCAGGAATGGGCACGGGGATCGCACCTGCATCCGGGAATGTCACACACCGACGGCCGGGCGCACCCCGTTCAAAAATCAACAGGTCCTGACTCATAATACTTCCCTCCAGGCCGCAGCCAAACGGTCCACATCCGCCTCCGATTTGGTTTCTGTCACACACGTTAAAATACACCGATCCAGCTCCGGATAAAACCGTCCCAAATCCACCCCGGCCGCAATCCCCTGTTCGTTTAAAGCCGACAAAACCTCCGAAGCCTTACGATCGGTCTCCACCACAAACTCGTTGAAGGATTGCCCGGAAAATGCCAGACGCACCCCCTCGAGTCCATCCAGAGCCTGAATGGCCCGATGGCTCCGATTCCAATTTAACATCCCCACCTCGTGAAACCCTTGAGGCCCCAGCGAAGCCATATACACGGTGGCCGCCGTGGCGCACAAGGTCTGATTCGTACAAATATTCGACGTGGCCCGCTCCCGCCGAATGTGTTGCTCCCGCGTTTGCAGGGTCAACACAAATCCGCGCTTTCCATCCACATCCGTCGTCTGCCCACAAATCCGCCCCGGCATCTTGCGCACATGCGCCATCCGGGTTGCAAAAAACCCGACATAAGGTCCTCCAAACGACAACGACAAGCCCAGGGGCTGACCGTCTCCAACCACAATATCGGCCCCGAAATCACCCGGCGGCCGAATCACGCCGAGAGAAATCGGATTCACCGCAGCCACATAGGCGGCCGAAGATGGGTTCACAATCTCGCCAATTGCATCCAGCGGTTCGAGCACGCCCAGAAAATTTGGATTCTGGACCACCACGGCCGCCGTGTCCTCATTCAGCTCTGCCTTCACCCGTTCCAGGTCCAGCGTTCCGGCCTCTGTCCAGGGGATCTCTACCATCTCCAGCCCCATTCCAGACACATAGGTTTCCACCACCTGCCGATAAAACGGGTGCACGCTTTTGGGCAACAACACCCGCGAACCGTTGTTCATCCGCACCGACATCATCACTGCCTCGGCCAGTGCCGACGACCCGTCATACATCGAAGCATTGGCCACTTCCATCCCGGTCAGTTCGCAAATCATCGTTTGAAACTCAAAGATCGCCCGCAATGTCCCCTGACTCACTTCCGGCTGATAGGGCGTGTAGGCCGTATAAAATTCACTCCGAGAAATCATTGCATCCACTACACTCGGCGTAAAATGTTCGTATGCTCCCGCCCCAATAAAAGAAAGGTCGGGCGCATTCTCCCGCACCCGTGCAGCCAGATCTTGAACCATCCCGATGGCCTCCATCTCACTCACACCCGGTGCCAAATCCAGGCCCTTGAGCCGAAGGCCATCGGGAATGGGAGCAAAGAGGTCGTCGGTCGAACCAACGCCAATAACATCCAGCATTTTCTGAATATCTTCATCCGTATGTGGTGTATAATTCATAGATTCTCCCGGGAAAGGCGCACGGTTAGGTGTTTAAAATTTCTCCCCAAACCTGTCGCGCCTTCCGTCTGCCCGCTTCTAATGATGCCCCATTTTCAATCACATAATCCGCAACATTCACCTTTTCTTCCACCGGCATCTGAGACGCCATTCGGGCATCGGCTTCTTCTGCCGAGATCCCCAGCCGTTCCATGGTCCTTGCCCGGCGCACGGAAAGAGGTGCCGTCACCACCACCAGCACATCGCAAAGCCCCTTGGGATTGCCCCACTCCACCAGCAAGGCCGCATCGATCACAACGGGGCGTTCCTCTTTCAGTGCCACCTCCACCTGGGTCTTAATCTGCTCGATCAGCGGCGGCCATACAATCGCGTTTAACCGTTCCCGTCCTGCTTCAGAAACAAATGCCCGCCGCCCCAGCTCACGCCGAATCAATGCTCCGTTCTCATCCACAATATCCGGCCCAAAGGCCTCCACCAATTGCCCAACCACCACCGGATCTCGAACCACCTCGTGTCCCACCACGTCGGCTTCAATCACCCGCGCACCCTGTTGTAAAAACACGTCGCACACCGTACTTTTGCCGGCCCCCATCCCACCTGTCACGCCCACAATCACGACCCATCCTCCCGCTGGTGGACCTGCAACCGGAGCCTCAGGGGCAGCGCTTCGAGAGGGTCTTCTTCTTCCCAGCGTTTCACGGTTGCCCGGTTTCGAAACCGAATCCCCACATAGGCCATCAAAAAAAGAACCGCCATATACACCCAGATGGCCTCCGGTGCCACCAGCATGGCCGTCAGG